>JAFDZE010000022.1 GCA_018267155.1 Bacteroidota bacterium
TGGTCAACGTGGCCGATGGTGCCGATGTTGACGTGCGGCTTGTCCCTTTTGAAGGTATCCTTTGCCATGGTCGATGATTGTCGTTGGGTTGTTCTGTTCTGGTGTTCCTGGGGGATCTTCTCCCACTGTACCTGCCGCCGTAGATCTTTCTGGTGCCTTTTCCTCCTGGAGCCTTTGACGGGAATTGAACCCGTGACCTCTTCCTTACCAAGGAAGTGCTCTACCTCTGAGCTACAAAGGCCTGATGCGCTGTTCTTGGTATTGTTCCCTTGGGGCGTCGGCCCCGTGGGCGTAGAGCGGGAGACGAGATTCGAACCCGCGACATTCAGCTTGGAAGGCTGATGCTCTACCAACTGAGCTACTCCCGCGTAATGGTCATTCGTTCCGGGTATTTCCGATCGGATGGGGCCGCCCGCGGGCTGAAGACCCGTTGGAAGCTCATGTGCGACCGGTGCCCCCGGCGGCAGGGCGTTGGCTCCGTGTGAAGTGGTGGGGAGAACAGGATTCGAACCTGTGAAGCTGTGAAGCAGCAGATTTACAGTCTGCCCCCGTTGGCCACTTGGGTATCTCCCCTGTTCCGATTCACGGAGCCAATGGACGGATTCGAACCCCCGACCTGCTGATTACAAATCAGCTGCTCTACCAGCTGAGCTACATTGGCGTGTACAGCAAGAAAAGAACGACCTCGGTCCCTTTTCCGCAATGGCCCCGGCACATGCGTCCGGCACCCCTTGGAATTGGGCGGGCAAATGTATGAGGAAAACCCATCGCTCCAAATGAAAGGGGCCACGGTTTTTCCCGTGGCCCCAGCGGATGGCTCCGGCGGCCTCGATCAGCACCGGAACAGCCTGGATCTCAATCGGTCCGAAAACCGTGTGTGATCAGGGTCAGATCGCCTTGCGCAGTTGCGAATCCCGGGTGGCCTGAGTCCGGAGGGCTTCCACCGTGCTGATCACCGCTTCTTCAAAGGTCTTGCCCTTGCGTTTGGCGAAAAGGTCGTTCCCGGGTACGGCCAGGCGGATCTCCACGTGCTTGTTCTCCCGGTTCTCGCGGTCGTGCTCCAGGCGCAGGAAGACATCGCCCCCGATGATGTTATCGTGGAATTGTGAAAGTTTGGCAAGCTTCTCGTTGATGAAGGTGACCAGTTTGCTGTCAGCGTCGAAATGGACCGATCTCACGTTCACGTTCATGGTTTCCCGTTTTTAAAGCCCCGATCCATCGGGGTGTTCGTTGGTTGATGGGATGGCGCCACCACGCGGGTGGGCCTGTTGATGCGCTTTGCGAAGTTTCTCCACGGTATTGTGCGTGTACACCTGCGTGGCGGCCAGGCTGGCATGTCCCAGCAACTCCTTCACCGCATTGAGGTCAGCGCCATTGTTCAGCAGGTGGGTAGCGAAGGTGTGCCGAAGCACGTGAGGACTGCGTTTGCGTTGCGGGGTGACCGCCCTAAGATAATGCGACACGCGGCGTTGTACGGTACGGCGCGGCACGGGTTCACCATCCGGGTCAAGAAGCAGCGGGTCGTGGGGGCCCGGGGCCCCGGTCAGGCGTCCTCGCGCGTCCATGTAGTTGCGCAGGAGTTCGACCAGTGGAGGTGCCATGGGCAGGATGCGCTCCTTGTTTCGTTTGCCCAGCACCCGGAGGGTCCGTCGCCGAGGATCGAGATCGGCCGGGGTAAGACCAAGCAGTTCAGCTAGGCGCATTCCGGTGCCGTACAACAGTTCCAGCATCAAACGGTCGCGCAGGCCTTCGAAGCCTACGGGCCATTCCACCGTTCGGAACAACTGCTCCATGGGCCGCTCCGCAACAAATTCGGGCAGTCGCTTCGGGGTTTTGGGCGGATCGATAAGGGTGGTGGGATCCGCAGCAACTTCACCCACCATGCGGGCAAAGCGGTAGAAAGCCCGCAGCGAACTGAGTTTACGCTGCACGCTCCGCGGGCCGGTACCCTGCTCCATCAAGCTCATCATCCAGGCCCGAATGGCCTTGTCGTTGGCTTGCTCCGGATGCTGCAGGCCTACGGCATCTTTCAAAAAGGACGTGAACTGCGAGAGGTCCTGCCCATACGCCTTGACCGTGAGGGCGCTACTGCGCCTTTCGTAGGCCAGGTGCTCCAGGAAGCGTTCGGTCAATGTTCCCATGCGGCACCGATCAGTTATTGGGCCAACGAACGGACGGCATCAACGGATGTTCGCGGCCCTGGCCACGTCCCCCCGCCCACACCCACGTACCGCATCCACCTTGCACAGCAGGCTTCATACCCATGACAACGCCCCCCAAGGCCGGATCATGTGGTGGGGGAACACAAAAAAGGCGAAAGGACCCGCAGGTCCTTTCGCCTATTGACGATCGTTGTGGACAACGATGTGCGCACAGCGGGGCGCCGGGAACGTCGCCTCTACTGTTCGCCGCCGTAGGTCTCCAGCTTGTACACCGCGCGCAGCATCTGCTGACGGCGTTTCACGCTGGGCTTGGTGAACGACTGGCGCTTGCGCAGGGCGCGCAGGGTGCCGGTGCGCTCGAATTTCTTCTTGAACTTCTTGAGCGCCTTGTCGATGGGCTCACCTTCTTTGACAGGGATGATCAGCATGCGGTCTTGCTAAGGGGGCGCGAATATAGGCACGGAAAGCATCGGTGCAAATCCGGCGAGGACGAACGTCAGGTCTTCTGCTTCTTCTTGCGCGCCGCGGGGAAGAGGATGTTGTTCAAGATGAGCCGGTACCCCGGTGAGTTGGGGAAGAGGCTGAGGTCGGTCGGTGGGTCGCCCACCATGTGCTGGTAGTCTTCGGGATCGTGACCCCCGTAGTAGGTCCATTGGCCCAGGCCGAACTCACCGTGGACGAACTTGGCGGTACCCTGGGGCTTGTTCTCCCCCATCACCAACACGCCCGGCTTCACCAGGTTCTTGCGGAAAGCGGTGGTCTGGCCCATGAAACCGTGGACCACTTGCTCGTGGTTCTGGCAGAGCATGGCGGGGATCACGTCCCATTTGGCGCTGAATTCGAACAGGGTGAAAAAGTCGCGCGTTTCGCCGATGGAACCGTGGAGATCGGTCGCATCGATATCGCTGAACTCATAGATCATCGGGTCGGTGATCAGGCGGTAGTTCTGGAAAGCGAAGCCACGACTGAAGTCGATCTTTTGCGGCCATGCGGGGTCCACGGGGTCGTGATCGAACTCGGAGGCGCAGATGTCCACGCCTTCCGCAGCAAGTGCGATGTCGTAACTGTCCGTGCCACTGCACATGGTGAAGAGGTAACCGCCCCCGGCCACATAGTCGCGTATGGCTCCTGCCACCGCCCCCTTCATCCGGCTCACTTTGGTGAAACCGAGTTCTGCGGCCATGGCTTCGCTCTCGCGCACCTGTTCCAGGTACCACGGGGCGTTGCGGTACATCCGGTAGAATTTGCCGTACTGGCCGGTGAAATCCTCGTGGTGCAGGTGCAACCAGTCGTACTGCGGAAGCACCCCCGCGATCACCTCGCGATCGTACACCCGCTTGTAGGGGATCTCGGCGTAGGTCATCACCAGCGCCACGGCATCATCCCATGGTTGGAAACCCTCCGGGGCGTACACGGCGATCCTGGGGGCCTTCTCCAGCTTGACGACCTCCATGTTCACTTCGGGGTCGGCGATCTCCATCAGGATCTGGTCCGCCTGGCCATCGGCGATCACATTGAAGGTGACCCCGCGAATGGTGCATTCCTGCTCGATCGCGGCGAAGTGGTCAATGAGGAAACTGCCTCCTCTGTAGTTGAGGAGCCACTCAACGGTCACATCACGCTGGAGCGTCCAATACGCGATGCCGTAGGCCTTCAAGTGGTCTTTCTGGGTGCCGTCCATGGGGATCAACAGCTTGGTGGCCCAAGCGGAAGCGGGCAGCAGGGAGCAGGCAGCGAGGATCAGCCACAGCTTCAGGGTCGGCCGTGCTGCCAACTGCCAGCTTCCGGCATCAGGCCGCCTGCTGTCCTCAGAATGGATCGACCTCTTCGTTGCTGTCATCGTTCATCCGGCTGGGGCGCGTGATCGCTCGCTGTCCTCCGGTGATGTGCAAAGTTGGGTCCCCATCGCCCAACGCCCCGACGGTACCGGAACCAATACTTGTGAATGCCCCGCCCATCTCGAGGTCGGTGAACTTGGCCAGTTCGGGAATGAAGCGCAAGCGCACCGTGTCGATGGCACCATTGCGGTGCTTGGCCACGATGCATTCGCCCACGCCCAAGGTGCTGCCATGGTCATCCTCGAAGATCTTGTAGTACTCGGCCCGGTACAGGAAGCAGACCAGGTCGGCATCCTGCTCAATGGCACCCGATTCGCGCAGGTCGCTGAGGATGGGTCGTTTGTCCGAGGTGCGCGATTCGACCGCACGGCTCAACTGGCTCAGGGCGATGATGGGGACATCGAGTTCCTTGGCGATGCTCTTGATCGAGCGGCTGATCTGGCTGATCTCCTGCTCGCGATTGCCACCGCGCGGGCCATCGCTCCCTGCGGTCATCAGTTGCAGGTAATCGATGATGATCAGCTCCACATTGTGCTGACTCTTCAAGCGGCGGCACTTGGCGCGCAACTCGAAGATGTTGAGACCGGGCGTATCGTCGATGAAAATGGGCGCGTTGGTGAGCCGTGCGATATGCTGGTGCAGGATGGCGAACTCCTGGTCGTTCAGGTCGCCCTTGCGCAATTTCTCGCTGCTGATGGCCGCCTCACTGGCGATGAGTCGGGTGACGAGCTGAGTGCTGCTCATCTCCAGGCTGAAGATCGCTACCGCTTTTTTGTGTTCAACGGCGATGTTGCGGGCCATGCTGAGCACGAACGCCGTCTTCCCCATGGCCGGCCTGGCCGCAACGATGATCATGTCGCTGCGCTGCCAGCCCCCGGTGAGTTCGTCCATTTTGAGGAAGCCGGTGGGCACACCGCTCACGCCATCGCCCTTGTTCTTGGCGTTCTCGATGTTGGCGATGGCGTCCTGGATCAGGTCGCTCATCGGCTCGTAGTTGCGCTTGAGGTTGCCGCTGGTGATGGCGTACATCTCCTGCTCGCTCTTGTCCAGCAGGTCGAACACGTCCGTGGTGTCGTCGTACGCATCGCGCATCGTATCCGCACTGATGCGGATGAGTTCGCGCAGGATGTGTTTCTGACTGATGATGCGCGCGTGGTACTGCACGTTGGCGCTGCTGGCCACCTTGTTGGTGAGTTGACTGATGTAGAAGGGGCCGCCCACGATGTCCAGCTCGCCCGCCTTCTTCAACTGCTGCGTAACGGTGAGGATGTCGATCGGCTGATCCGTGCGGAACAGCTCTTGGATGGCACCGAAGACGCGTTTGTGGGCGTCCACATAAAAACTTTCCGGTTGCAGGATGTCGATGGCCTCGTTCACCGCGTTGCGCTCCAGCATCATGGCCCCCAGCACGGCCTGCTCGAGCTCGGGTGCTTGCGGCGGAAGCTTACCGGCTTCCAGCGATGTATCGATCAGGGAGTTCGTCGACCGTTTGCGGCGGTCAGCCATGCGGGTGGAGAGCGGATCGGCCATTGGAGGATCTATGTGGAACCGGACAGAAGGTCCCGGTGCGGGGGGCGCGAATTTATCCGACGCACAGGGTGACAAGCACGCCATGGGGCACCCGGTTATGACAACGTGTGAACCGATGCTTGTTGTTCGATCTGTTGAAAAGCCTGAACACCGCACCGGACCTTACTTTTCGGCAATGCGTTTTCAACACGTGCTGTTGCTGCTGGGCCTCCCGGCTCTTCTCCTTCCGGCATGCAAGAAAGACGAGGGTGGGCCACCGCCATCGGTGCGGATCACCACCCCCGGCGACGGGTTCGACCTCAATGTGCCCGATACGCTGCACGTGGAAGCGGACGTGAGCGGGGACGATGGGGTGGACATGGTTTCCTTCATGATCAGCGATGCGAACGGGATCGCGATCATGGCGCCCGTGATCGTGGTGCCCGGATCGAACCCGGCCCATTTGAGCATCGATCTGCCGGTCACCTCAGAACAACTGACCGGCGGTGAGTACACATTGACCGTACGAGCCGTTTCCGGGGAGCTCAGTACAAAGGCCTATGTACACTTCGATATCGTACCCGCCCCGTTGCGAACAAGGCAGGTGCTGGTCCTCGTGCGCCCCGACCCAGGAACCGTAGCGATCCACGTGATCGACAGCACCAACACGGTCTCGATGGCCAGCCAGTTGAGCATGGACCTGGCGGGCGCCGTGGTCAGCAGCACCACACAGCGCTACATGCTGGCCGGTAGCACCCAAGGGCCGTTGATGGCCCTGGCACCGTCGGCCGCGCAGACGCTCTGGGAGATCCCGAACAACGGAGGTGGGGCCACGTGGTTCACCGCACTGGACCTGTGTACCGACGGGCGTTGTTACGCAGGCACGGCGGACAGCCGGTTGCGCGGTTACAACACCCTCACAGGGGCGCTGGAGCGCACCCTGCAGATCGGGGGTGGGCGCCGGGTGCGGCACTCATGCATCGTGGGCGATCGGATCGTGACCGCCGAGTCGGATGCCCTCGGCGCCGCATGGATGACCGCAAGCTACCAGTCCATGTCGGGGGTGCCCATTGCGGAACATCCGCTCGCGCTGAAGGTGGTGGGCATGTACCTCCGCAACGATGAACAGGTATTGTTCTTCGGCGACCAGAACGGCATGGGCACCGTGCGCGACCACAACGTTGAAGGAGGCGGCGGTTGGAACCCCTACCAATGGAATGCGGCCATCACCGCCGTGGAACGTGTGGATGCGGGCACCTTCATCGTAGCCCTCGACAACGGGTCCGTGGAGCGTTTTACATACCCTTCCTCCGGCTCTGTCCCCATTGCGCAGGTGGATGGCGTGAACGACCTGGCCTACGAACCCGTGAGTGGTCTGGTGTACGCGGGAACCGGTAGCGATGTGCTGGCCATCAACCCGCAGACCGGTCAAGTGGTGATGTCCATCGCGATCGGCGCCCCGGTGGCGTACGTGCTGCCGTTGCTGAACCGCTGAGCGTACGAACGGGACGCACGACCCGCTCCTGCCAGCCCCCCTTGCACGGGCCATCACCCGTGGGAACGGGGTGCATAACGTGCGGTCGGCGGGACGGCGGACCTATTTGACCTTCACCGTTACCCCCATGGAGCAGAACTTCTCCACGCGCTTGGCCACCAGTTTATCGGGATCGATCTTCACCAGCTTGTCCAGGTGCTTCTTCACCTCGGCCTTCACCAGCGACGTGGCCTTGTCCACATCGGCATGGGCGCCGCCCACGGGTTCGGGGATGATGCCATCGATCAGCTTGCTCTTCAGCATGTCCTGCGCGGTGAGTTTGAGCGCCTCGGCCGCCTTCTCCTTGAAATCCCAGCTGCGCCAGAGGATGGAGGAGCAGGATTCGGGGGAGATCACACTGTACCAGGTGTTCTCCAGCATGAGCACCCGATCCCCCACACCGATGCCGAGCGCACCGCCGGAGGCGCCCTCGCCGATGATGACACAGACGATGGGCACCCGCAACTGGCACATCTCGAAGATGTTCCGGGCGATGGCCTCGCCCTGGCCGCGTTCTTCGGCCTCCAGCCCGGGAAAGGCCCCCGGGGTATCAATGAGGGTGACCACGGGCTTGCCGAATTTCTCCGCCAGCTTCATCAGGCGCAGGGCCTTGCGATAGCCCTCGGGGTTCGGCATGCCGAAGTTCCGGTATTGCCGCATCTTGGTATTGATACCCTTCTGCTGGCCGATGAACATCACCGTACGGCCATCGAGCAGGCCGAAGCCGCCCACCATGGCCTTGTCGTCCTTCACCGTCCGGTCACCATGCTGCTCAACGAATGTCCCGTCGGTGAGCTTATCGATGTATTTCAGCGAATACGGCCGATCGGCGTGGCGGCTCACCTGAACGCGCTCCCAGGGGGACAGATCAGCATAGATGCTCTTGCGCGTCTCCGCGAGCTTTTTCTCCAGGTCCTTGAGTGTCGCGCCCACATCCACCTGGCCCTGGTTGGCCACATCCTTGAGCTTTTCGATCTGCTCGATGATGTTCTGGATGGGCTTCTCGAATTCGAGGAAGGTCTGCATGCTGGGGTGATCGGTATCTGCACGTGTCGCGCAGCATCCCGAAGGTCATCCGGGGCGGCGAGGCAGGGCGAAAGTAAAAATGTGCTGCGGATGCCGTACGATGGTGGAAGAGTGCGAGGGTGCGAGGGATGCGTTCTCGAACTCTTCCACCTTCGCACCCTCGCACGGCATTCCCGGTAAGTTCGCCGCACCATGCTGGTCTTCCCGCACGCCAAGATCAACCTCGGGCTTCAGGTACTTCGCCTGCGGAGCGATGGCTACCGGGATATCGCCACGGTGATGCTGCCCATTCCGCTGCATGACGCACTGGAAGCCGTGGTGGACGCGGACGTACCTCCTGGCGAGCTGGCCTTTGCGCGCACAGGACTGCCCGTACACGGCGACCCCGCGCAGGACCTCTGCGTGAAGGCCCACGCGCTGTTGCGGGTGCGCCACCGCCTGCCCGGCCTGCGTATGCATCTGCACAAGGCCATTCCCATCGGGGCGGGCCTGGGCGGTGGGTCCAGCGATGGAGCATTCGCATTACGATTGTTGAACGATCTGCTGAAGCTCGGCGAAAGTGAAGAGGCGCTCGCTGCGATGGCCGCTCAACTCGGCAGCGATTGTGCCTTCTTCCTGCGAAAAGGAGCGCAACTCGCCGAAGGCCGGGGTGAGTTGCTCACCCCGCTACCCGTGGACCTGAGCGGCTGGTGGCTGCTGTTGATCAACCCCGGTGTGCATGTGTCCACTGCCGAGGTGTACGCCAACACGCCATGCGCGTCGGCCACCGAAGATCTCGCCGCCACCGTGAGCGCGCTACCGGAAACCTGGAACGACCGCCTGCTGAACGTGATGGAGGATCACGTCTTCCGGGCCTACCCCGACGTGGCCGAAGCGAAACGCCTGATCGTGGACGCGGGCGCGGTGTACGCCGCCATGAGTGGATCGGGCTCCACCGTGTTCGGGTTGTTCCGGCAGAAGCCCGTGCTGCCGGCATTGCCAAGTGGGTACAAGGGGTGGGTATTGGGGTTGTGATCGGTAGGGTGAGCTTTTCCCGCGGATCGGCCGCCGGACCAGAGGCCTCACAGGGTTTCTGCGCTCCTCAACTACTTCACATGTTCGTTCAACCATAGCCCGAGCGCTGTGGCGTCCACGGGTTTGGCCACGATGCGCATGTTCCGGTCCAACACATAGAACCAGGGCGTGGCCCGCACGCGCAATGCCTTGGCCAGCTTGGAGCCCCAGCCATTGAACTCGCTATAGGCCGGCCAGGGCAGTTCCATCTCGTCGATCGTCTTCCGGAACTCCGTGCTGTCCGGGTCAAGGGCGATACCGAGGACCTGGACGCCCTTCGGGCGGAACGCGTTCCATACCTCCTTGAGTACAGGTATTTCCTTGTGGCAATGATCGCAGGTGCTCCCGTAGAAGAAAAGCACGGTGTAGCGATGCTCCTTCACCACGGCGTAAAGCGGGATCGGCGGCCCGTCCACTACGGGAAGATCAAGGTCCGGCGCTTCAGCCCCGACCGACACCTTGCGGATCTCGGTCACCTTCGCGCGGAGTGCGGGATCCATCATCGCGATCGCTTCGGTGGACACCACGTAGTGATCGATGATATGGTCCAAGGGCAACTCCGGTCCATAGGTGGAGAACAGATCGATGAGATGTTCGATCATGTACGCCCGGCAATCCGGATCACGGCTCGCGTACCCGATGAGTGAATCGCTGGCGGAAATGAACTGTTCCTCGCTGCTGGCATGGATGTTCCGCAGGAAGGTCATCACAGCCTTGTCATAGATCGAGCTGTGTACCAGCGAAGGGTCGCTGAAGTCGAAGACCTTCATCACGGCGAGGGGGTTCTTGTCGCGGGCATCATCGAGCCCTTGATCGGCACGGATCACCTTGGCGAGGTAGCTGTTCGGGAACCCGTTGATGATGCCCTGCAGATGGGCCTGCTTCAGTTGGACGGCACGGGCCGAAATGCTGTCGAGTTCGCGCATGCGCGCGAAGTCATTCACCTGGAGACCGCGCCGTTCGGCGGTAGCCGCGGCCTGTATCGCTTGGGACTCCTTGGATACGAGCTTGTACTCCCACAGCCGCTTGTTCTCGTCGGATCGTACGACGGAAAGGTGCCGTTGCAGCGGCGTTCCGTTGAAGGCCAGTTCCACGTTCTTCTCCCCGGGGACAAGGATGATGTCCACACGATCCGAATCGTTGATGACCAGGTCGTAGAAACCCGTTTGGAACGTGCGTGGTTGGAATGCGAAATGCCCATCAGGCCGGATGGTGGTGGAATCCAAGGCCCGCGTGGAAGAGCCCAAGGAGACGCGGAGGTGAATAAGGCCATCGGTGGCGGACCCCGGAGGCAGGGAGCCGGTGATGTGCTGCGCCCCGGCCATGCCGAAGATGCAGGTCGCGGCGACGAGGCAGTGGGCGCGGGGATGAATGGTGGGTGGCACGATGGGGTACGAAGCAACGAAGATGCCGGAAAAAAAGAACCCCGCCTTGTGGGCGGGGTTCAGATCGGCGACGACATACTCTCCCTGGCTTTTGGCCAAGTACCATCTGCGCTGGTGAGCTTAACTTCTCTGTTCGGAATGGGAAGAGGTGGACCTCACCGCAATAGTCACCTGAAATCGTGTGTACGATTTCAACTTGATGTCAGACCGGACCAGAACAGCCGATGATCGTTCCACGGCAATGAGACCTGTGAAGGTCAAAGTCTACGGGCAATTAGTACTCCTCGGCTTTGCCATTGCTGACTTTACACCTGGAGCCTATCAACGTAGTCATCTTCTACG
>JAFDZE010000023.1:0-287 GCA_018267155.1 Bacteroidota bacterium
GTCGCCGGGGTACCAGTTCTGGACGGTGCTGTACTTGATCTCCGCGTCTTTCAGCGCGACCAGTTCCACCACGGCGGCGTGCAACTGGTGCTCATCGCGGATGGGGGCGGTGCATCCTTCCAGGTAGCTCACGTAAGCGCCCTCGTCGGCGATCAGCAGGGTGCGCTCGAACTGGCCGGTCATGGCCTCGTTGATGCGGAAGTAGGTGCTCAACTCCATGGGACAGCGTACTCCTGGCGGGATGTAGCAGAAGCTGCCATCGCTGAACACGGCGCTGTTGAGCGCGG
>JAFDZE010000023.1:311-1976 GCA_018267155.1 Bacteroidota bacterium
GCCTCGCTGAACGAGCAGAAGATGATCCCTTTTTCCTTCAATGTCTTCTGGAAAGTGGTCTTCACACTCACGCTGTCGAACACCACATCCACGGCCACACCGGCAAGGCGCTTCTGCTCCTCCAAGGAGATGCCCAGCTTCTCGAAGGTCTTCACCAGCTCGGGGTCGGCCTCGTCCAAGCTGTTGAGTTGCGGTTTCTTTTTGGGCGCGCTGTAGTAATAGGCGTCCTGGTAATCGATCTTCGGATAGTTCACATGCGCCCAGGTGGGCTCTTCCATTTTCTGCCAGAGCCGGAAGGCCTCGAGGCGCCACTCCAGCATCCACTCCGGCTCTTCCTTCTTCTTGCTGATGAAGCGTACGATGTCCTCGTTCAGGCCCTTCTCGGCCTTCTCGCTCTCGATGTTCGTGACAAAACCGTAGGCGTACTCCTTTTCGGTGACCTCACGGAGGATATCGTCGGTGTCCTGTGCCATAGGAATGCGGGTGAGAACGGTGAGGGTGGTGAAGGCGGTGAGAAAGTGGGACTACAGGTTACAGGTGTTGATCATCGTCCAGGGCATATCACTTTCTCTCCATTTTCACCATTCTCAATACTGTATCGATTCATATCGAAAAACTCTCCCCACACCCGCAGGTCCGGCTGGCGTTGGGGTTCACGAACTGGAAGCCCTTGCCATTGAGACCACCGCTGAAGTCGAGCGTGGTGCCCAGCAGGTAGAGCAGGCTCTTCTTGTCCACCACCACCTTCACGCCGTTGTCCTCAAAGACCTTGTCGCCGTCCTTCATCTGGTCGTCGAAGGTCAGGTCGTACATCAGGCCGGAACAGCCGCCGCCCTTCACGCCCACGCGTACGAAGTGCTGAGGCCCACGTCCTTCCATGCCCAGCAATTTGGTGACCTCGCTTTTGGCGGTCTCGCTCACCTTGATCATTCGTTGCCCGCCGTAGCCTTGGCGGAGGAGGGGTCTTTTTCGCCTTTAGAACTGTTCTAAATGGGCCTCAAAGGTACGGAGTTGGGTCCTGCTTCCAGCGTGCGTGCTCGCCCTACGCGATGTTGAAGGGATAGCTTCGCGCACCATGTCCGAGTCAACCACCCGCACCGAACTCTCCGCCCTCGGCGAATTCGGCCTCATCGAGCGCATCGCCTCCCGCGTTCGTCTCGCGAATCCCTCCTCGGTGAAGGGCATCGGCGATGATGCCGCCGTTCTGGATCCGCAGGGCCTGCACCAAGTGGTCACCACCGATATGCTGGTGGAAGGTGTCCATTTCGACCTGGGCTACGTGCCGCTGAAGCACCTGGGCTACAAGGCCATCGTGGTGAACCTGAGCGATGTGTACGCCATGAACGCCGAACCCCGACAGGTGACGGTGGCGCTGGCCCTCAGCAACCGCTTTCCCGTAGAGGCCATCGACGAGTTGTACGAGGGCATGCTGCTGGCCTGCAAGAACTATGGCGTGGACCTCGTGGGCGGCGACACGTGCAGCAGCACCAGCGGGCTGGTCATCGGTATCACCGCCATCGGCGCGGCGCGGAAGGAGGACATCACGTACCGCAGCGGTGCGAAGGAGCACGATCTGCTGGTGGTAAGCGGCGATCTGGGCGGCGCCTACATGGGCCTCCAGGTGCTGGAGCGCGAGAAGGCCGTGTTCCGGGAGACCAGCGCGCA
>JAFDZE010000023.1:2066-12343 GCA_018267155.1 Bacteroidota bacterium
ATGTGCGGCCCACCGCCATGATCGACGTGAGCGATGGACTGGCCAGCGAGGCCATACACCTGGCTCGCAGTTCGGGCCTTGGCGTGCGCATCCACGACGAAAAAATACCGATCGACCCCGGGACCTATCAGACCGCCCGCGATTTCAACCTGGACCCCACGACCTGCGCGCTCAACGGCGGCGAGGACTACGAACTGCTTTTCACCATCGCCCAGGCCGACTACGACAAGGTGAAGGGCAACCCGAGCCTCACCGTGATCGGGTACATGACCGACAGGAACAGCGGGTACGCGCTCATCGACAAGCAGGGCGGCCAGCACGAGCTGCGCGCGCAGGGCTGGGACGCATTCCTGAAAAAGGGGTAGTACGGAAAGCGGAAGGCCCCCGGTGATCACGACCACCGGGAGCCTCCTGATATTCCAGTATGTGGACGACCTATCTGCCGCGCTGCCCTGTTTTCAGCGATCGGGACACCCGAGATGATCGGTGAGGGCAAGTGTTTGTGTTCAAGATCCGGAACGAGCGCCGGGAACGGGAGTATGGCGCTCCTCACTTCGCCGGAGCGGCTACGCATAGGCGCAGTCGGCGGGCTCAGCGTGACAGTGGGGACATGAGTGTCCAAGAGCACTTTTCTTGAACACTCCCGATGAGCTGTCACGCTGAGCCTGCCGAAGCGCTGCAACAAGCCGGTATCGTTTCTGAATACGCGATCCTCAGCACGTTCAGGCCGGTCTGAACACTATTTTGCTCGGGAATGGGGGATTGGGCGAGTCACCCGATCAAATTCGGATGTGCCCGGTCATCAAGGCTTGCAGCGTACGATCGGGTTGGAACTCGCGGCGATCACTGAATGCAGGAAGGATGGGACGCTTTCCTGAAGAAGGGGTAGTACGGAAAGCGGAAGGCCCCCGGTGATCACGACCACCGGGAGCCTCCTGTTATCCCCGTATGTGGAGGACCTATCTGCCGCGTGGCCGTGGCGAAGGACGTGGGGTCGGCCGCGGCGCGGGTGCGGGTCGCGCTTTAGCTGGCCTGCGCGCGGGCCTGGCCTCCGGCTGGCGTGGTTCCTTGCCGGGCCGGGCCACTCCGTTCTTACCGGGTTCCTTGCTGGGGCGGGCTTCCGGAGCCTTCGCCCGTTGAGGGCGATCCGGGGTCACCGGCCGCTCTCGTACCGCATCTTTCCCATGCCGCTCTTTCTGCAAGCCGTCAGCCGGTCCCTTCTGCAGGCGGGCGGGGTTCTTCTCATAGCGCGCACGCACATCCCGGTACCGCTCCCGAACGATTGCACTCTGCGCCCGACGGGGCAGGTACAACGCTTGTGCGGAGCCCACACGACAACTACCCCAGGGCCGGTACCAGTGGTGATGGTAGCCCCACCAGCCGTGCCAGATGAACCAGTCATACGGGGCCCATGTGTTCCACCACGGCGGATAGTAGCCCCAATACCAAGGTGAGTGATAGGCGTACCAGCGGTCGCTGAAGAACCAGGGCACCGGCTCCCAGAACCAGCAGTTCACCGTGACGAAGAAGCCATGCAATTCAGGAGCCGAAGGACCTTTGGAAGGGGCCATGCCCTGTTCCTCGGCGTATGGCTCCACGATCGCATCCGGTCCGTACAGGGCCTCATCGCCGATAATCTGGAGGATGGCACTCTCCTCGCCGGTCTTTTCAATGGCGATCACCGCCACGTCCTGGCTCTCGGTGGCGCTCACCGCCACCTTCATCACCACATAGGCCGCGTTGCCTTCGCGCTGGGTCTCCACCCGCACGTAGTCGATCCGGCCATTGCCGTCCAGGTCCAGGTTGTTCACCCGGTTGCTGTCGGTGTTCAGCGCTTTCTCGAAGCCCTCCATCTCAAGGTTCCGCTTGAAGAGGTCGAGCGCGCCTTCCAAGTTGAATTGATCGCCGGGCAGGCCGGTGCTGTCGCGTGCCGTGTCCTGTGCCAGAAGAGACGAGCCTATGGCGATGGCGAGCGGGAAGAGGGTCCAGCGTTTCATGGCGTTCGGTTGATGCCCATTAGAGTACGAAGATCATGCCGGGTTTGATCCATTCCACAATGGACGGACCAGGATCACGTTGAAGACCGGGACAGCAAGCCGCCCTCCTTCTACCTTTGTTGCTCTTTTCCAGCCCCCAACGCATGGACCGACCCACTGGCACCTACCCCTTGCTCGAACGGATCCAGGATCCTGCTGATCTGCGCAAGCTGGAGGAGGTCCAGTTGGAGCAGGTCTGCAAGGAACTCCGCGATTTCATCATTGATGTGGTGAGCGTGAAGGGTGGCCATTTCGGTGCCAGCCTCGGCGTGGTGGAACTGACCGTGGCGCTGCATTACGTGTTCAACACACCCTACGACCAGCTGGTGTGGGATGTGGGCCACCAGGCGTACGGGCATAAGATCCTCACCGGAAGGCGCGAGGTCTTCCACACCAATCGCATCCATAAGGGCATCAGCGGCTTTCCCAAGCGCAGTGAGAGCGCGTACGACACCTTTGGCGTAGGCCACAGCTCCACCTCCGTGGGCGGTGCGCTGGGCATGGCCGTCGCCAGCAAGCTCAAGCACGAGAACGATCGCCAGGTGGTGGCCGTGATCGGCGATGGCGCTATGACCGCCGGCATGGCTTTCGAGGCTCTGAACCACGCGGGTACGGCCAACAGCGACCTGCTCGTGGTGCTCAACGACAACTGCATGAGCATCGACCCGAACGTGGGTGCGCTCAAGGAGTACCTCACCGACATCACCACCAGCCATACCTACAACAAGGTGAAGGACGAGGTGTGGAAGGTGCTCGGCAAGCTCAGCAAGTTCGGCCCGAACGCGCAGGCCATTGCGCAGAAGTTCGATGCCGCGCTCAAGACCGCCCTGCTCAAGCAGAGCAACCTGTTCGAGAGCCTCAAGTTCCGCTACTTCGGTCCGGTGGACGGGCACGACGTGGAGCGCCTTGTGAAAGTGTTGAAGGACCTGCGCGACATCCCCGGCCCCAAGCTGTTGCACACGGTGACGGTGAAAGGCAAGGGCTACGCGCCTGCGGAGGTCGGCAGTCCGACCGTCTGGCATGCACCGGGCCTCTTCAACAAGGAGACCGGCGAGATCATCAAGGTGGTGCCCAAAAGCCCGCAGCCACCCAAATACCAGGATGTTTTCGGCCACACCATCGTGGAACTGGCCGAGAAGAACGATCGGATCGTCGGCATCACACCGGCCATGCCCACCGGTTGCTCGCTGAACATCATGATGAAGGCCATGCCCGATCGTGCCTTCGATGTGGGCATCGCCGAACAGCACGCCGTCACCTTCAGCGCCGGCCTCGCCACGCAGGGCATGGTACCGTTCTGCAACATCTACAGCTCGTTCATGCAGCGTGCCTACGATCAGGTGGTGCATGATGTGGCCTTGCAGAACCTGCACGTCGTCTTTTGCCTGGATCGCGGCGGACTGGCCGGAGCGGATGGCCCCACACACCATGGCGCCTTCGATATCGCGTACTTCCGTTGCATCCCCAACATGATCGTGAGTGCGCCGATGAACGAGGAGGAACTGCGCAACCTGATGTACACCGCGCAACTGAAGGACCAGGGACCCTTCAGCATCCGCTACCCACGCGGCGAAGGCGTGATGACCGAGTGGAAGACCCCGTTCAAGGAGATCCCCATCGGTACCGGTCGGCGTGTGCGCACGGGCAATGATCTCGCGGTGCTCAGCATCGGTCATATCGGCAACATCGCCGCGAAGGGGATCGATGCGCTACAGGCGGAAGGGTATTCCATCGCCCACTACGACATGCGTTTCGCCAAGCCCATCGACGAGATGCTGCTGCACGAGGTCTTCGGCAAGTTCAAGTATGTGATCACCATCGAGGACGGTTGCATCCAGGGCGGCATGGGCAGCGCGGTGCTGGAGTTCATGGCCGATCATGGATACAGTGCCCACGTGAAGCGCTTGGGGATCCCGGACAAGTGGATCGAGCACGGGTCGCAGAAGGAACTCTACGCCGAATGTGGATTCGATGAGGTTGCGCTCGTCGCGGCGGTGAAGGAGATGATGCCGCAGAAAGGCGTGAAGAAGTCGATAGCCTCCGCATAACGGCGCCCAACGATGCGCACCGATCCCCGTATCCGTTTTGAGACGAAGGAGGAGAGCAACGCCCGGCGCGAGCGGGAGTTCATGGCGCTGACACCGTGGGAGCGCTTGGCGCTGTATCTGCGCGAGATCACCCGCAACCCCCCAACGCGGGAAGAGCGCGGAGAGGCGAAGGGCAACTTCATCATCTGGAAGCGGGCGGATGGAGTTCGAGGCTGAGGTCAAGGTGTTCCTTTCATTGGCCCAGCGGGAGGGCCTGCGCATCATCATGGTCGGAGGCGCGGCGGTGAATCACCATGGCTACAAACGTCATTCAGCCGATATTGACCTGTGGATCGAATCTTCACCAGAGAACTTCAACAGGCTCCTGACGGTGCTGAAGGCCATAGGCTACGAGGTCGACGCGCTCCCGACGAAGGTGTTGGCCGCTGAGCAGAACATTTCGATCAAGATCTCGCCGGAGCAGGAGATCGAATTGATCACGCGCTTCAACCCCGGATGCACCTTCGAAGAGGCGTGGTCGCGGTGCGTACTCGCCGAAACGGACGGGGTACCATTGGCACGCTACCGGGTGATCGGCCGGGACGACCTGATCGAGAGCAAGGTGCGCAGCGCACGTCCGAAGGATCTGCTGGATGTGCATGAGTTGAAACGAAGGAAACAATGAGCCGGGCGCAACTTAGCGCAGCAGGGTACGCTATCTGGAGGGGTTGTCCGCCGGAGCGTTGGCCGGCGTGCTCAGGCGGTCGGAAACCAACGCCAACGCGGTCCCCAGGTTGCGGGCATCAAGCTGGATGACCGTATCGATCTTGCCCGAGTCCAAAAAGATGGCACCGGAGCCTTTGATGATCCCGAGGGACCGCAGACTATCGCCATAGTCCCAAACCACGCGTTCCGGCTCGGCTTTGAAGGGGCTGATGTCCACCATGCCCCCCACGGCGGATACCCATACCAGAGTTGATGTATCGGCCAGGTAGTCTTCCACCAGCCGGGCCAGGGACTTGTTGCACCCGGGGCATCCTTCTTCAGTGACGACCAGGATCGATTTCAGTCCCGACATGGGCACATCGTTCCGGTACTGGCCTACCAGGCCGCGCAGCTGCTCGGTAGCACTGTCCTTGCCCGCGCCCACGTGTTGGCAGCCCGCGACCACCGAAAGCAGTACGAATGCTGGAACGGTCTTATTGTTCATCAAGCAGGATGCGATCATATATGTGTACGCCGCGCATCTTCTCCCGTTTGCTCTCGGAACGGATGACGTAAGTGCCTTGCGGGAGACAGAGCATGAAGGGCAATTTGTGCTTGTTGTCGGTGATGGGCGTTTCATTGATAAAATTGAAGTCGCGGTCGTATTGCTGCAAGGTATAGGCCCCGCGTCGGTGCTCTTTCCCATCCATGATCTCCTTGATGACGCGGTGGCGCAAAATCACAAGATAGCGCTGGCTGGGTCGATCGAAATGGATGGTTTCGATGAAGCCGCCGTTGTACAGCCTGTCATTCAGCGAGTCTTGCAGGTTGAGTACCTTGCCTTTGGGCAGCATCACCGGCTCGCGACAGGTGGAGGTGAAGTCTGAACGCACTGGGATGCGCCGTACGTCGCGCATCCGCACCGGGTCAAGAATGAGGATGTCGGGGCTGTTGATCGAGAAAGCGAACCATAGCCCATTGACGCATGCATAGGATCCGAGGCGATGCACCAGCGCGATATTCTGGATGGTGTCTTTGTCCGATTCGGTTGGGCCCCATATTAGTCGTGGTCCATCGGTTATAGAGTCCAATGAGAGGGAGGCGAAGTGGGGGCCGTTTCGGTCCAGCCATTCATACCTGTACGTTTCATTCACACGCGGCGCATCTTGGCCACAATATCCGCCGATCGAATTGGCGACCAGCGAGACATGGAAGCATAGGTGCTTTTCGAGCACGAATGGGCCGAAATTCGAGGTCCAGAGTTCGTAGGTCAAACCATCAGGTCGCCGCATGTGTTCGCTAAGGTCAGCCAATACCGAACAACGGCCCGTCCGGTCGATGATGGCGACCCTGTTATTGTACTTTCCGTTGATGACAATGGTGTCCGGGTGCAGCACAGTGATACCATCAATCTGATGGAGGTTGTTCAGCACCTCGCCGAGTGGGACGGTTTGGAGTAACAATCCTGTGAGGGAGAAAATTGCGATTTTCTTCTCAGTGACCGCATCGGCGAAATAGACGCATTCACTCTTGTCCGCACGGTCTGGGCACGGACATCGCCCGCTCAGATGAGCGGTGACCGCAAACCCTGTGTTGTAGGTAAGGCTATCGCCCCATCCAAGTTTTATTTCTGAAGGGGGCGCGCTGCGGCAAGACCCTAAAGCCACCATCACAGCGACCAATGCAGCCATATAGCACGAAGGAAGAACTATGCCTTGGCTCCATGGGCTGCGGCATATCGACCAATGCTGGACAGCCCGCCAAAAGGGATGGCATGGATCTTCGGCCATCTATTCCTCCTCATAAAGTGGATACGCCGAAATGACGGCATCGTGGAGGTCGCTAATGACTATGAAGCGCTCACCATGGCTGCGGGGTTCCGAAGTTGCCAAGGCGTCGCCAGTGATCACCGCATCGATATCCGATACGATCAGGTAGTGGGCCAGCACAGAAGCGTTCGCCGAGAATGCGGTTTTGATACTGGACTGATCCCCGGATCGGATGGCCGTGATGACCTCATCCACCGCAGGCTTGTGAAGCCGGGTGACAATGACGTCCGGTAAGCAATTGGAAGGGACTCCGCCGCACTCGCACCAATCGCAATCGTGTCCATCCTGGTCACATCCGCCGCAGACCATCGTGCGCAGCTTGATGGCCCTATCGCCACTCTCGTTCGCCACAACATTGGTTTTGTCCGAGGCAGGCTCTTCTTTCTGACAACCTGCCAGCAACAGTGCTGCGCAAGCGAAACCGATCATCGTTCTCATGCCATGAAGTTCGTCCATTTGAGGGTGAGAGCGAATGTTCGAGCAACAAGCGGCGGATCGTCATTGGCAATGCCGATATTGCGTGTTGCTGGTATACTTTCGTGCTTCATGGAGCATCGTCGCGAACAGAAGCGCATCGCTCTTCGCTTGCTGGAGTTGCGTTCGGCACATGGCCTGAGCCAGGAGGATCTGGCCGAGGTGCTGGCCATCGGGCAGTCCGCATATAGCGAGTTGGAAAGCGCGCATGTGAAACTGAGCGCGGAACGGGCCATCAAGCTGGCAGGTCTTTATCGAATGAGCGTAGATGATCTGCTGCTTGGAACCGGAACAGGGAACAGGGAACAGGGAACCCATGAAAGCCGAAGTTACGTTGATCTTCGCGAGCTTGGCATGCGGTGGTCAGGCCACGTTGACGGCCCGATGAAGAAGCGCACTTCACCCCGGTGCATCATCATTGCCGGTCCGAACGGGGCGGGGAAGACCACCTTCGCACGTCAGTTCCTTACTGAGGCAGAGGGTGTTCTGCACTTCGTGAATGCGGACCTGATCGCCTCGGGCCTCTCTCCGTTGCACCCTGAACTCGCTGCTCGCGCGGCTGGTCGCTTGTTGTTGTCGGAACTGGAGCGGTTGACCAGAAAAGGTGAATCGTTCGCGCTGGAATCCACGCTGAGCGGCCGTACCTACGTGGATCTGCTTCGACGCATGAAGGACAATGGTTACCGCATCGAGATCGTCTTCCTTCGGCTGGAGTCCGCAGAACTGGCGATCAGACGTGTAGCCCACCGGGTGAAGCATGGTGGGCACCATGTGCCGGATGCCGATGTGCGTAGACGCTACGAACGCGGATGGCCTAACTTCGCGGCGCTCTATCGCCCGCTTGCTGATGTTTGGGCGGTGTATGAGAACTCCGGTCCTGTTCCCTTACTACTTGAGCGACACCCATGAGTAAAACATCCGCAAAGAAGCAGTCGGACGAATTTGTGGACGCGGTCACGAAGGCCCTCAAACGGGCCGCGAAGGAGGCCCGTCGCATTGCCAAGATGCATGGCACCAAGGTGTGGGTGATCCAGGACGGCAAGCTGGTGGGCATCAAGCCCTGATCCCAACCCCTTCTTCAGTCGGCCGATCCCGAGCGAGTGATCTTGTTCCGGCCATCGAACGGACAGGAACAAGAAGGCACGCTGGTAAGGCCGGTTGTGAACGGTCCTCCGGTGCCTGTACCTTGCCCGCATGCGCACACCCCGCGAGAAGGCCGACCTGATCAAGGCCGAAGCCCATCGACTCGGGTTCATGGCGTGCGGTATGGCGAAGGCCGCTTTCCTGGAGGAGGAAGCGCCCCGCTTGGAGCGATGGCTGCGCGAAGGCCGCCAAGGGGAGATGGGCTGGATGGGCAACCACTTCGATATGCGTTTGGATCCCCGAAAACTGGTTCCTGGCGCGAAGAGCGTGATCAGCCTGGCGTACAACTACCACACGCCAGTGAAGCAGACGGACCCCGCCGCACCCAAACTGAGCACCTACGCCTACGGCCGCGACTACCACAAGGTGGTGAAGAAGCGGCTCAAGCCCCTCATGGCCTTCATCGTGGAGCACTTCGGCGATGTGGACATGCGCGCCTTCGTGGACAGCGCCCCGGTGCTGGAGAAAGCGTGGGCCCAACGTGCGGGCATCGGCTGGCAGGGCAAGCATACCAACGTGATCCGCCAGGGTGCGGGTTCCTTCTTTTTCCTCTGCGAACTGATCACCGATCTTGAGTTGGAGACCGATGCGCCCGCCACCGACCATTGCGGCACCTGCCGCCGGTGCATCGATGCCTGCCCCACCGATGCGATCATCGCCCCATATCAGGTTGACGGTAGCAAATGCATCAGCTATTTCACGATCGAGCTGAAGGACGCGCTGCCGCAGGATCTGCGTGCGCGATTCGCAGACCGCGTCTTCGGTTGCGACATCTGTCAGGACGTGTGCCCGTGGAATCGATTCAGCACGGCGCACAATGAGCCCGACTTCGCACCGAAGGAGCGGGTGATGGACCTCTCCAGCGCGGAATGGCACGACATGACCGAGGTGCTCTTTGATGAACTCTTCGAAGGCAGCGCCGTCAAACGCACCAAATACGCGGGATTGCGCCGCAACCTGGATTTCCTGGCGTCATGATCGGGCGGGGTGAACGCCTGGTACGGTCCCCTGCTTCCGGTTCGGGTTGTTCGGGGGCGATGCCCGCGATCCGTATTCCTCAGGTCGGGCAGGCATGATCACGGCGGCGTTCAGGCTTTCACCCGTGACCGCCCGAGGCTATTGTCCGGTACGGCTCAACCAGTGCGTGCCGCTCATGCTGCCCGAACAGGCGGTCAGCGTTGGTGGAGCGCAGAGGTCTTGTGCTTCAGGATCCGCTCCTTCAAGGCCTGCATGGTACTGAGCGGTTGCCCGTGGCTGGACCAACTGGTGAGGAACTCGGGAATGCTCCCACCCAGGGTCGTTTCGTTGATGTGGGTGATGTGCGTAACGCCGGACCCATCCACCGAGATCCAGTAATGGCTGAGGAAGTGCGGCATGCGGATGACACCCTCCGGCCCCTCCTTCAACATGTCCTGCGTATCGGCGATCACGACTTCGTAGGATCCATTGATCACCCTGATCGTGACGCTATGGACCACCACATCCCGGTCGGCCACCATGGGCGGTGAAATGAAATAGTACGCGTAGCATTCGTCAGCGTTCACCGTTCGCAAAACCTCGCTGGACGTGCAATACGGTATCCAGTCCTTGTACCCGTCAAAATCGGTGATCGCCGCCACCACATCCGCGGGTTCCGCCACGATCGTCAATTCCACTTTCGTGGGAACAGCCCCATCAACCTTGGTACCACCGCGATAGGACACGATCCCGTCACGACTTTCCAGGAGTGTCCAATCGTGGTATGATGCGCTCGTGCTTGACTGAGCGATGGACAAGAGCGGAGGGACCATCGCAAATGCGGCCAGAGCTCCGGACAACGATCGAACGAACATCAGGTGGCCGGGCCGTTGGTTCCGCATGGCATCACGTCGTGTGTAGTGGTCGGCGTGGAGCGGGCCTGCCGGATCGGGGGATGGAGCCGGGGGGGTCCTGGATCATTCGCAATGTGGTGGCCCTTGTTCGCGCATGATCAAAGTTATGCATCGTTCCATTCCCGACCGTTCTGGCACAAATGGCCCATGGGTATATGGTTACTTCATTCGACCTCCGTCGTAATTCCTATT
>JAFDZE010000023.1:12413-12606 GCA_018267155.1 Bacteroidota bacterium
GCAATTGGGACGGAGGTCTATTGCAATAATACTGAGGCCATGGGGAAGATCCGGCCCCACCGTACCTGGGATACGCTCTCGGCCGGATCGATCCGACGGGAGGGATCCGCCAGTTTTTTGAACGTTCCGAACGCTATCGATACGGTATTGCGATCCGGTCCAGCGGCAAGCTATCACGCGGGTATGTTTTCCC
>JAFDZE010000024.1:0-5737 GCA_018267155.1 Bacteroidota bacterium
TTGGTCTGGTCCATGAACTGGCTCAGCTGGTTCGTTCCGAAGAACGAATTGATCACCGAGCTCAGTGTTTTCGCGTTGATCAGGTCGGTGGGGGTGAACACCTCGTTGTCGCGCACGTTCATGCGCTCGCGGATGGTGCGCGCCATGCGGGCCAGGCCCACGCCGAACTGGGTGTAGAGCTGTTCGCCCACCGTGCGCACGCGGCGGTTGCTCAGGTGGTCGATGTCGTCCACATCGGCCTTGGAATTGACCAGCTCGATCAGGTACTTGATGATGCAGATGATGTCCTCCTTGGTGAGCACACGCACATTGAGCTCACTCTCGAGGCCGAGCTTCTTGTTGATGCGGTAGCGGCCCACCTCGCCGAGGTCATAGCGTTGCTCGCTGAAGAAGAGCTTGTCGATCACACCGCGGGCCGTTTCCAGATCGGGCGGCTCCGCGTTGCGCAGCTGGCGGTAGATCACCTCCACGGCCTCCTTCTCGGAGTTGGAGGTATCTTTTTGCAGGGTATTGTAGATGAGCGCGTAGTCGGCGGCGTTCACACCGGCCTTGTGCAGGATGATGGTCTTTGCGCCGCTCTCGGCGATCTGGTCCACGTGGTGCTCCTCGATCACGGTCTCGCGGTCGATCAGCACCTCGTTGCGCTCGATGCTGACCACCTCACCGGTATCCTCGTCCACGAAGTCCTCCACCCAGCTCTTCAGCACACGAGCGGCGAGTTTGCGGCCCACCGCCTCCTTCAGGGCGGCCTTGGTCACCTTGATCTCGTCGGCCAGGTTGAAGATGTTGAGGATATCCTTGTCGCTCTCGAATCCGATGGCGCGCAGCAAGGTGGTCACCGGCAGCTTCTTCTTCCGGTCGATGTACGCGTACATCACCCCGTTGATGTCGGTGGCGAACTCGATCCAGCTGCCCTTGAAGGGGATCACGCGGGCGCTGTAGAGTTTGGTTCCGTTGGCGTGGCGGCTCTGTCCGAAGAACACACCCGGGCTGCGGTGCAGCTGGCTCACGATCACGCGCTCGGCGCCGTTGACCACGAAGGAGCCCTTGGGGGTCATGTACGGGATCTGGCCCAGGTACACGTCCTGCACGATGGTCTCGAAGTCCTCGTGCTCAGGATCGGTGCAATAGAGTTTCAGCTTGGCCTTGAGGGGCACGCTGTACGTGAGGCCACGCTCGATGCACTCATCGATGCTGTAGCGCGGCGGGTCGACGAAATAGTCCAGGAACTCCAGTACGAACTGGTTGCGGGTATCCGTGATGGGGAAGTTCTCGGTGAACACCTTGTACAGGCCCTCGTTGTTCCGGTTCTCCGGAAGGGTCTCGATCTGGAAGAACTCCTGGAAGCTCTTCAGCTGGATATCGAGGAAATCCGGGTAGGTAGCCGGAAAGTGCAGGGAGCCGAAATCGATGCGTTTGCTCTTGCGCGCGGGGTTCTTCGCCTGGGCCATGGATGCTGGGGGATCGGGAATGAACGAACGGAATGACGGCGACTTTCTCATCATCAGTGGATCCCCTGATGAGCGGGAGCGGAAGGTGCCTTGATAACGGCACGACCCACCCGGTGTCCCGAAAGTCCATTTCAGGACTTTCGGGACCGGATGGTCAATTCGCGATGTGGGACCTACTTGATCTCAACTTCAGCACCGGCTTCCGTGAGTTGCTGCTTGAGGTTGTTGGCATCCTCTTTCGAGACACCTTCCTTCAGCGGCTTCGGAGCGCCGTCCACGAGGTCTTTCGCCTCCTTCAGGCCGAGACCGGTGAGTTCCTTCACCAGTTTCACCACGGCGAGCTTGTTGGCACCGCCCGACTTGAGGATCACGTCGAAGGAGGTCTTCTCCTCGGCCGCGGCGGCACCGCCACCGGCTGCACCACCACCGGCCACCATGGCCACAGCGGCGGCTGCGGGTTCGATCTTGTATTCGTCTTTCAGGTAGTTGGCCAGTTCGCTCACCTCCTTCACGGTGAGGCTCACGAGCTGATCGCCAAGGGCTTTGATGTCTGCCATCGTTGTTGGGTTGTTACTTGCGTTTGTCGAGGGAAGCTGACGTGTGCGTAACGAGTTTGTCGGGGCGACCATCTGGTCGCCCTCGGTATCTGTTTATGCCGAAGCGCGTTCTTCGAGGGCCTTGACCAGTCCGGCGATCTTCTGGCCACCGCCACCTTGCAGGGAGCTGATGACATTCTTGATCGGGCTCTGGAGCAGGGTGATGATCTCGCCGATGAGTTCCTCTTTGCCCTTGAGCGTGGCCAGCAGCGCGATCTGGTCGTCACCGATGAACACGGCCTCATCGATCCAGGCGCTCTTGAGCACCGGCCTGGGCTGAACGTTCTTCGGCGTCTTCTTACGGAACTCCTGCATGAGCTTCGCCGGGGCGTTGCCCTTCTCGCTGGTGAGGATGGCCGTCTGGCCGGCGAGCGTCGGGAACAAAGCGCTGTAGTCCTTGTTCTCAATGCGCTCCATGGCCTTCTTCAGCAGGGTGTTCTTCACCACCTTCATGCGCACGCCCCCATTGAAGCATGCACGGCGAAGGTTCGCGGTGGCCTCGCTGCTCATGGAGCTGGCATCGGCCAAGTAAAGCACATTGGTGCCCTTGATGTCCTCGACCAGTTCGAGGATCGCTGCGTCTTTTTCTGCGCGGGTTGCCATTGTTCTCTGGATCTTGGGGTTAAGCAACGGTCACCACGCGGGTGTCCACTTTCACGGCGGGGCTCATCGTACTGCTTACGGTGATGCTCCGGATGTAGGCGCCTTTGGCGGTGCTGGGCTTCAGCTTCACCAGGGTGTTGAGCAACTCGCTGGCGTTCTCGCTCAATTTCACGGCATCGAAGCTGGCTTTGCCGATCACCGCATGGATGATGCCGGCCTTGTCCACCTTGAAGTCGATCTTACCGGCCTTCACTTCCTTAACGGCCTTGGCCACATCCATCGTCACGGTACCGGTCTTGGGGTTCGGCATCAGGCCGCGGGGACCGAGCACACGTCCCAACGCACCCACTTTGGCCATAACGGCAGGGGTGCAGATGATCACGTCAATATCGGTCCATCCACCTTTGATCTTCTCGACGTACTCGTCCAGTCCGGCCATGTCCGCCCCGGCGGCCATCGCTTCCTCGCACTTGGCGGGATCGGCCAGGACCAGCACCTTCACGGTGCGGCCCGTGCCGTGGGGCAGGCTCACGGTGCCACGCACCATTTCGGTGCTTTTCTTGGGATCGACACCCAGGCGGACAGCGATGTCCACGGTGGCGTCGAACTTGGTCGTGCTCACTTGCTTCACGATCTGGGCGGCTTGGGCCAGGTCGTACAACTTGGTACCGTCGAACTTGCTCTCGGCGGCCTTGCGCTTCTTGGTCAGGTTTGCCATGGCTGTTCGCGGTTATTTCTTGAGGGGGCTTTCACCTTGGACCGTGATGCCCATGCTGCGCGCGGTGCCGGCCACCATGCTCATGGCGCTCTCGATGGTGAAACAATTCAGGTCGGGCATCTTGTCGGTGGCGATGGCCTTTACCTGATCCCAGGTAACGCTGCCCACCTTCTTGGTCTGGGGCACACCGCTGCCGCCCTTCACCTTGGCCGCGTCCATCAGCTGTACGGCTGCGGGCGGGGTCTTGATGATGAAGTCGAAGCTTTTATCGCTGTACACGGTGATCACCACGGGGAGGACCTTGCCCGCCTTGTCCTGCGTACGCGCATTGAACTGCTTGCAGAACTCCATGATGTTCACCCCTTTGGCACCCAGTGCGGGGCCGATCGGGGGCGCGGGGTTCGCCGCCCCGCCTTTCACCTGGAGTTTCACCAGGCCGCTTATCTCCTTTGCCATTCTTCTGGTTTTGTGTCCTTGTTAGCGCCTTCCCGCAGGTCGGCTCGGACGGTTGTTCTTTTCTCTGTCTCTTGTCGGGGCGACGTGAACGTCGACCTTACACTTCTTTTTCTACCTGCATGAAGCTCAGTTCGAGCGGGGTCTTCCGCCCGAAGATCTTCACCATCACTTTGAGTTTTTTCTTCTCCTCGTTGATCTCCTCGATGATGCCGGTGAAGGTGTTGAAGGGCCCATCGATCACCTTCACGCTCTCACCGATGTGGAACGGGTTGTGGTTCACCTCCCCGCCCTCGGCCATTTCATCCACCTTGCCGAGGATCCGATTGACTTCGGAAACGCGCATGGGCACGGGCTCCCCGCCTTTTTCCGCACCAAGGAAACCGATCACGTTGGGCAGTTGCTTGAGCGCGTGCGCGATCTCGCCGGTGAGGTCAGCCTCGATGAGCACATAGCCGGGAAGCATGTTGTGCTCCTTGCTCACCTTCTTGCCGTCCTTGATCAGGAAGCGTTTTTCCACGGGAATGAGCACCTGGCTGATGTACGTGCCCATGTTGGAGCGGCGCACCTCCGCATCGATCACCTCCTTCACTTTTTTCTCCTTGCCTGAGATGGCACGCAGGACGTACCATTTCCGGGTGGATGTCGCGGCGGTGGCCATGTTCATCCGAGGAATTGGTAAACGAAACCGACAAGGCCCTTCCACGGATTGCTGTTCTCCAGGTTCTGCACCCCGAACAGGAAATCCATCAGGAACACGATGAAGGCGATGAGCAGGGCGGAGAACAGGACGATGATGGCACTGCTCTGGAGTTCCTTCCAGGTGGGCCAGCTCACCTTGTGCATGAGCTCATTGTAGCTCTCGGCGAAATATGTCTTGAGGCTTGCCACGTGGGATCTTGTTGTTGGCACGGGTGGCAGGAATCGAACCCGCAGCCTAAGGTTTTGGAGACCTTCGCTCTACCAATTGAGCTACACCCGTGTGTGTCTTCCGTGCTGGTCCATTTTCGGCGGCGAAGGCCGTCCCGCTCATCGCGGGACGGCCCTGCCTCCATTGTTCTGGTATGCGGCTTACTTGATGATCTCGGTCACCTGTCCGGCACCCACGGTACGACCACCCTCGCGGATGGCGAAGCGAAGGCCCTTGTCCATGGCGATCGGAACGATCAGTTTCACCGTGATGCTCACGTTGTCGCCCGGCATGATCATCTCACGACCGGCCTCCATGGTGATCTCGCCCGTTACGTCCGTGGTGCGGAAGTAGAACTGGGGGCGGTACTTGTTGTGGAAGGGGGTGTGACGACCGCCCTCTTCTTTCTTCAGCACGTAGATCTCGCCCTTGAACTCGGTGTGCGGGGTGATGCTGCCCGGGGCGGCGATCACCATGCCACGGCGGATCTGGTCCTTTTCAATACCGCGGAGGAGGAGGCCACAGTTGTCGCCGGCCTCACCGCGCTCCAGGAGCTTGCGGAACATCTCCACACCGGTGCAGGTGCTGGTCAGTTTCTGCTCCTGCATGCCGATGATCTCCACGTTGTCGCCCACCTTCACCACACCGGTCTCGATCCGGCCAGTGGCCACGGTACCGCGGCCGGTGATGGAGAACACATCTTCCACGCTCATCAGGAAGGGCTTCTCCGTTTCGCGCGGGGGCACGGGGATCCAGGTGTCAACGGCATCCATCAGGGCCATCACGGTATCCACCCACTTGGGCTCACCGTTCAGGGCGCCCAGAGCGCTGCCACGGATCACCGGGGTCTTCTCGCCATCGTACTGGTAGAAGGTGAGGAGTTCGCGGATCTCCATCTCAACGAGGTCGAGGAGTTCGGCGTCATCCACGCTGTCCACCTTGTTCATGAACACCACGATCTTGGGCACCCCCACCTGACGGCCGAGCAGGATGTGCTCGCGGGTCT
>JAFDZE010000024.1:5805-6106 GCA_018267155.1 Bacteroidota bacterium
GCAATCCACGTGGGCGTAGTGACGGTTGGCCGTCTGGTACTCCACGTGCGATGTGTTGATGGTGATACCGCGCTCCTTCTCCTCGGGCGCGTTATCGATCGAGTCGAAGCTGCGCACTTCGCTCAGGCCCTTGGAGGCGAGCACATTGGTGATCGCCGCGGTGAGCGTGGTCTTGCCATGGTCAACGTGGCAGATGGTGCCGATGTTGACGTGCGGCTTGTCCCTTTTGAAGGTATCCTTTGCCATGATCTATGATAGTCGTTGGATTGTTCTGTTCTGGTGTTCCTGGAGGATCTTCTCC
>JAFDZE010000025.1:0-502 GCA_018267155.1 Bacteroidota bacterium
TGGCTTGGCAGAAGAAGGGCGAAGCGCACAGCATCGCGTACTTGGGCAACGTGGTGGACCTGTGGGAACGGTTGGCCGCGCGCAGGATCAAGGTGGACCTCGGCAGCGACCAGACCAGTTTGCACAATCCGTGGGCCGGTGGCTACTACCCCGTGGGGCTTACGTATGAGGAGAGCAACATGCTTATGGTGCAGGACCCCGCCACCTTCAAAAAGCGCGTGGAGGAAACCCTGCGCCGGCACGTGAAGGCCGTGAACACTCTGGCCGAACAGGGCATGTACTTCTTCGACTACGGCAACGCCTTCCTGCTGGAAAGCAAGCGTGCCGGTGCCGATGTCTCCCCTCTCCCCGGGAGAGGGGCCGGGGGTGAGGCCGAATTCCGCTACCCCAGTTATGTGGAGGACATCATGGGGCCGCTCTGCTTCGACCACGGCTTCGGGCCCTTCCGTTGGGTGTGTACCAGTGGCAAACCGGAAGACCTGGCCACCAGCGACCGCATCGC
>JAFDZE010000025.1:534-48465 GCA_018267155.1 Bacteroidota bacterium
CAGATCGCCGACAACCTGCACTGGATCCGCAGTGCGCAGCAGAACAAGCTGGTGGTGGGCAGCCAGGCGCGCATCCTCTACGCGGATGCCGTAGGCCGCATCCGCATCGCAGAAGCCTTCAACCAGGCCATCCAAGCGGGCACCATCAGCGCGCCCATCGTGCTGGGGCGCGACCACCACGACGTGAGCGGCACCGACAGCCCATACCGAGAAACAAGTAACATCCGCGATGGCAGCCGCTTTACCGCCGACATGGCCGTGCAGAACTTCGTGGGCGACGCCTTCCGTGGTGCGACGTGGATCAGCTTGCACAACGGCGGCGGCGTGGGCTGGGGCGAAGTGATCAACGGCGGCTTCGGCATGGTGCTCGACGGCAGCACCGACAGCGACCGCCGCCTGAAGGCCATGCTGCACTGGGACGTGAACAACGGCATCGCCCGCCGCGCCTGGGCCCGGAACCCGAACGCCGTGTGGAGCATCGAGCAGGAGATGAAGCGCACGCCGGGGCTACAGGTGACCTTGCCGAATGAGGCGGAGGAGGGGTTGATCGAGCGACTCGTGGGTGAGGTGTGATCCACCGGTCATCCTCGCCCGATGTCCAGAACCGCCATCCGTATGGAACGCCAGGATCGGATCTTTTCGAGCTTCGCAAGCTTCGTGGCGACCACGAACAACGAACCTTGTACCTGCTCCACTTCCCGTAGGACAAGACCCTGTTCATGATCCCGGTGGAACCGGGAGGCACGCAGGGGGCCCGAACCGTGCAGGAAGGAGCAGCCGGATGAAAAGGGCAGAGAGGACCATGACAACAGCACACGAGCAGACCGCGATCAGGGCCACCTGGTTCAGCATCATAGGCAACACGGGACTGGCGGCGATCAAAGGCCTCGCGGGATCCTTCGGGAACTCCTACGCGCTGATCGCGGACGCGATCGAATCGACCACGGACATACTTTCCTCCTTCCTGGTATTGTTCGGGCTGAAGTACGCGAACCGACCGGCGGACAAGAACCACCCGTACGGACACGGGCGCGCGGAACCATTGATCACCTTCCTGGTGGTCGGTTTCCTGATCACGTCCGCGACGATCATCGCCTATGAAAGCATCAGGAACATCGGCGCCCCGCACGAGTTGCCGAGGACCTGGACCTTGGCGGTCCTTGTTCCGCTGGTGATCTGGAAGGAGGTCTCGTTCCAACTGGTGATGAAAAAGGCGAAGGAGACGAACAGTTCCTCCCTGAAGGCCGACGCTTGGCACCATCGAAGCGATGCGATCACATCGGTTGCGGCACTGATCGGCATTTCCGTGGCCCTGTACCTGGGCAAGGGCTATGAATCAGCGGACGACTGGGCGGCGCTGTTCGCATCCGGTTTTATACTTTACAACAGTTATAAGATCCTCAGGCCGGCACTCGGGGAGATCATGGACGAGCATCTGTATGACGATCTTGTTGCTGATATCAGAAGGATATCCTTGACCGTTGAGGGCATTCGGGACACGGAAAAATGCTTTGTCAGAAAGGCCGGGATGAAATACCATGTCGACCTTCACGCGGTGGTCGATGCGAACATCACGGTCAAGCTCGGTCACGGGATAGCGCACGCACTCAAGGACACCCTTCGAAGAGAACTGCCACAATTGGGCCACGTATCGATCCATATCGAACCCGACTGATCATGGAGAACGGTGGCACGGGGCACACCGATGTCATCCGTGTGGGTCCGAGCTTCCTTATATTCGATACGCAGGCGTTGTACCTTGTGGCTGCCCGTCCCTCGACCTTGGACCGGAACGGTCTTTTTCATCCCACACCCAACCTCGGTCCCTTTTCCTGCGTGTATGGGAACAGAACACAACACCCTTCAGACCCCATGAGATCCACTCTTCGCTCCCTCGCTTTCGGCCTCGCGGTCACGTCAGCTGGTGCCACCATGGCCCAGTACCCGTACACCGTCGTGGTGATGGGCAACGTGACCAACTGTTACGCCGGCCAGTACGTGACCATCCAGACCACGCAGAACACGGAACCATCGTATGACTTCGAAGTGCCGGTGGACACGACTACCTGCACCTTCACCGTGGGGTTCGGGGTATCGAGCAACCCGGCGTTTTTCACGGTCAGCACCATGTGCAACGGCATGGTGGTCACCGTTCCAGGCCAGGCGGCGTTCAATTTCATACAGGATTCCATGTTCGTATCCATCACCTTGGACTGCGGAGGTGGCGGCAATGTGTACGACTGCAACAACGTGCTGAACGGTCCGGACATGCCAGGCACACCCTGCGACGATGGCAACCCGATGACCACGGATGATGCATGGTCGTTGGATTGCGTGTGTGGCGGGGACAGCATGAATACGGGATGTCAGGCCATGTTCACGGTAGGATCATCGCAACCCTGGACCATCACCACCACGAACGGGAGCACTGGTGCCGCACCACTTTCCTACGAATGGTGGTTGCCGGATGGATCCCAGAGCAGCGCGGCCGAGCCGGGCTACACCTTCACCACAGCTGGTGTGTACGGCATCTGTCTCACGATCACCGACGCGAACGCCTGCAGCAGTTGGTACTGCGATACGCTGGTGGTGGACTCGAACGGTATCATTTCCAACATACCCGTCTGGTACGACTGCTTGGGCGTGATGTACGGTAATGCGGTGGCCGGTACGCCATGTACCACCTTCCTGGGTCTGTCCGGCGAGTGGAACGCGGATTGCGTGTGCATCCCGGATTCGATGAATACCGGCGATGACTGCCTCGGGATCCCGAATGGCCCGAACGTGCCAGGAACGCCATGCATCGTTCCGGGCACGACGCTTGATGGCCTTTGGAACACGGATTGTGTGTGCGTCCCGGATGATCCGATGCCCTGCCAGGCCGATTTCTGGGTGATGCAGGCCATGGGTCAGGATAGTCTGCCCGTACCGTACGAACTCTGGATCTGGAACCTGAGCAGCGGAGGCAGTGGCAACTTCCAGTACTTCTGGGATTTCGGTGACGGTACCAATTCCACCGAAGCATTCCCCACGCATACATACAGCGGCAATGGCCCGTACACGCTCTGCCTCACGATCGCGGACAACCAGAATTGCACAAGCACCCACTGCGACAGCATCTCCATCAACGGTGATGGCATTTACGAGGGCATGATGGTGCATGACGAGGTCCGTCAGGAAGGCTTTACGATCAATGTGCAGAACGGTGCGCCGAGCGCTGTTCCGGACGTGACCATCACCAACAACCTGGCACTTTGGCCGAACCCCGTGGCGGACGAGCTGAACATCGCCATCGCGGGCGGCATGAAGGGGATGGTGACGGTGACGGTCACCGACATGGATGGCCGCACAGTGAGTGCAGAAGGGATGACCTTGGCGGGTGGTCGCGGTCAGCTGCGCATCGCGACCGGCAACCTGCCCTCTGGCATGTACATGTTGCGCATCAGCAACGGATCCACGAACCTGAGCCAGCGATTCGTGAAGACGAACTGATCCCGACCTGAACCGGCCCGAGGGGCGTCCCGATCATGGGGGAGCCCCTCGGGCACGAGGTCCCATGATCAACGACCACATCATAGCCGGTTGCGTCCGCCAGGAACCCAAGGCGCAGTACGAATTGTACCGTGCCTTGTACCCCATGATGATGGCGATCTGCACGCGGTATGAGCGCGACCGGCAGGAGGCGGCCGCCACCATGAACCAGGGCTTCCTGAAGATCCTGGACAACATCGGAACACGGCGCAAGGAGGTGCCCGTCGAACCCTGGGCCAGGCGGATCATGATCAACACGGTGATCGATGCACACCGGCGGAACAAGGAGCGCAAGGCGATGGAGGGTGCGGACATCGACGACCACGCGGAAGGTACCAGTGGGATCAATGACTACCTGAAGGACATGGAAGCCGAAGCATTCGCCGAGCTCCTTCACCGGGTGCCCGCGATGTCCCGCACCGTGTTCAACCTCTACGCCATCGACGGATTCAGCCACGCCGAGATCGCCGGGATGCTGGGGTTGAGCGAAGGCACCACGAAATGGCACGTATCGCACGCGCGCACCGTGTTGCGCAACGCCATCGCCGCAGAGGCGATGGCGCGTACCGAAAAGACCGTATCCCGATGAAAGACCAGAACGGATTCGACGAATTGGCGCGGCAGAAACTGGCCGAACGCGACTTCACGTTCGACCCGTCGCACTGGACCGCCATGGAAGGCCTGCTGGCCCGCCCCGGACGGAAGCGTGGAGCGTGGTGGCCATGGTTGGCTGCAGGCGTGCTGCTGGTGGGCGGCGCGACCATCTGGATCACGGCCCGGGAGCATGATCCGGCGGCCAGCGTCACGAACCCGGGGGGCGGACCGCGTGCGATAGCAGGGGAAGTGAAGGGAGTGAACGGGAGTGCGGCGATCACGGAGATGGAGAATGCTTCATACGGGAACGATCATCCAGGAACAATGAACGCCGACCCTGCGGTTCCCGTGACCGGAGAAACACGGGCGACGGCGGGTACCATGCGGGGTGAGACGTCCGGAGAGCCAAGGATGAGAACGGAAGCCACTCGTACGCGCAAGGAACATGGGACAGGAACATCCGATCGGGGCACGGTGACCATGCAGGTCAATAAGATACCGGTATCTTCTATTAGCGTCCGGCAGGGTGAGGATCCACATGCGGCGAACGTCAGGACCGGGGAGGCAACGAACGATGTGTCGTCGACCATGACCGGTCCAGGTGCGGCTGCGGTAGCTGGGGATGGGGCGTCGGACGAAAGGAGCAACCTGGCCACGGGTGCGGTCGATCCCGTGCGGAGTGATGCATCGGCAGCGCCTGCAGGTGGCGGAACGCATGGGGAAGAGCAGCCCGATAGCGTCCTGCAGCATCAACCTCCTTCTGCCGGGACCGGACCGGTCGTTGTGGCTGGATCGGGCGATAGCGCATCGACAGGTGCGACAGCAGCGCCTGCTCCAGTGGACCCGGTTGCAGCAGCACTTGTCCCCCCGGCGTGGTTGGCGATCACCGCACCCTACGAACTCACGTTGCTCGGCGGCGCCTTCAGTACAACAGGTCGGTACACAGGCGTTGATGCGGAGTCCTGGCCGGCACGAACGGAACGGCAGTGGACCACGGACTTCGGCCTGGAAGCCGTGCGCAATTTCGGCAGGCACTTCGCGGTGGGTACCGGGGTCCATTTCAGCAGCTACAAGGAGCGGTTGATCACCGACGAGGTGAGTCGGACCGAACAACAGCTGAGTACGTCGTACTTCTGGGTGGCCCACGACACCATGGTGACGATCGTGGTGGGCGATACCGCCATCAACGGCGCCACCTACCACATGACCCAATTGGTGCCCATGACCATCAATGAGTTGGGGGTGGATACGGACACGGCGTACCAGACAATGGTGATCCGCCAGCGTCGCTCGGCACTGAACACGGTGAGTTATGTGGAACTGCCCTTGCTGCTGGACGCGCACACCGCGCGGGGACGATGGGTTTTCGGGCTGCGCGGTGGCCCATCGGTCGGCCTGCTCACCGGTCGTAGCGGAAGCCTGCCCGACAACAGCGGCGAGGGATACCATACCTTGAACGAAGTGGCCTTCCGGGAACTGACCGTCGGTTGGACGGCCCGGGCCTACGTACGGTATCGCCTCTCCGCAGGCTGGTCAGTGGGCGTGGAGCCCACGATGCGTGGCCAGTTGTTCAACAGTTTGCGCAACGCTGATCTTGATCGACGTGCCTCAGCGATGGGGATGATGCTTTCCTTGTCGTACCGGATACAACCAACACCGCAGCCGTGAGGAAGAACCTGATCCGATCGGCGCTTCTCCTGCTGGTCTGCACGAGTGGCCCCACATCCGTCGCACAATCCTTCACGTACGTGGTATCGGGTACCGTAATGCCATGTAACCCCGGGGACTCCGCGCTGCTGGCATTCACCTTCTATAGTGCTCCACCGTGGGATACACTGATCGCGGTGGACGACCTCACCTGCCAGTTCAGTTTGTCCTTGACGACGAACGACACGTACCCCACCGTGACCGCGAGCATGCCCTGCAACGGGACGATCGCGACCGCAACGGATTCCACTTTCTTCGTTGACCCCGGCCAGATCCTGGCCTATGATACCTTGCTCTTGGATTGCGGTGGGGTCGCGTACGACTGTGCCGGCGTGCCCATGGGCCCTAACGTGCAGGGAACACCCTGCGAGGACGGTAACCCCACCACGGAGGATGAACTGTGGCAACCCGATTGCTCATGCGCAGGGGATACCACCTTCCAGTTCGATTGCCTGAGTGTTCCTGGTGGGCCGAACATGCCGGGCACGTCCTGCGATGACCTCGATTCGCTCAACACGAACGATACCTGGTCCACGGCATGTACCTGTGAGGGTGAGCCGTTCACGATCGATTGCAATGGGGTTGTGTACGGGCCGGATATGCCGGGCACATTGTGCGATGACGGTGACCCGTTCACTACCGGCGATATGTGGACCGCCTCGTGCCTGTGCATCGGCTACACACCCGCGCCTTGTGCCATCAACTTCCAAGTGACCCAGGCCTTGGCGTTCGACAGTGCGACCTGGACCTCCATGCCGATTCCCGGAACACTTTGGGTAACATTCCAAAGCAACGGTGCATGGCCGTACACGTACCTCTGGGATTTCGGTGATGGCACCACCTCCACGGAACCCTACCCGACGCATACGTATCCGGGCTTCGGTCCGTACAACCTCTGCGTCACCATCACCGATGGTACCGGTTGCACGAGCACTACCTGCGATAGCGTAGCGGTGGATCCCGATGGCTTCATCATCCTCATGGGGCTCGGCGGTGGCCATGTCACAGCGGCGCACCCGCGTTCCGGGTTCACCATCATAGTCCTGGGTGACGTGCCGACCACCGTTGCGGGACATCAGGCGGATGAGGAGCTGACCGTATGGCCCGTACCGGCCGCCGAGGAAATATACATGGGTATCGAACAACCGTCTGGTGAACGGGTGCAGGTGCGCGTACTGGACATCAACGGGCGAGCAGTACGACCTTGGGGTTCACCCGAGGTGACTGGATCGGACATTGTCGTCCTGCGGATCGATGCGGTCCTCGAAGGGATGTACACGATCCAGGTCAAGGAGGGAGGTCGTATCCGCTCCGCATGTTTCGTCAAGGTGGAGTAGCCCTTCGCGGGAAGAACGAAGCCGCAACGGATCAGAGCAGTTCCACGCAGGTGTGACCGTGCCGACGGAGCAGGGCCATCAGGGGTTCTTTGACCTGCGCATCGGTCACCACACGCAGGATGCGATCGCGGTCTTCCAGGTCGAAGCTCCAGCGACCACCGCTCGCGATCAACTCGTCCAGCATGGGACGGAGTGCGTGGACCTGGTCGTTGTTCTCCACGGAAGTCCGGAACACAAGGACATCTTCAGGAGGCATATCGAACAGCGGCTTGACAGCGTGGATGCGGCTTTGCATGGCAGAATGAAGGAGCTTCAACGTGGCAGACGGACCAATGCCCCGAAAACCTTGATCAAGCGGGATCATTTTTTTCCTGCCAGCCCCCGCAGCGGGCTTTCCAGGACGCCTTGAACTTGGCGCGCTGCTCCGGATCCATGCCCTGCCATGTGGCCCGCCATTCCTTGCGGCGCTCTTGCCATTGTTCGCGTTCCTCCGGGGACAGGTTGCGCCACCAGGCCATGCGCATGCCCGCACGCCGGCCGGCCCAGTGCCCACCACCAGGTCCGAAGCGCCGCCCCGGAGGGCCGCTGAAGAGGATCTTGCACAGGACGAGCAGGCCCATGGCTTTCCAGTAAGAGAGCACGGCCCAGCCGGTGATGCCGGGAATGATCGCGTTCCACAGCAGCATCACCACCAGGCTGAAGACGGCAACAGCAGCGATGGGGATCAGCGGGAACAGGAGGTGACGGGGACGGAAGTGGTACATGGTATTCGGGTTTTCCGGTCAGGGTCGGGTCAGTTCGTGGTAGATGGTTTCCAAACGCTCGCGCAGGTGCTGCACGGCGTAACGTTTTCGGGAGATGATGGTCTTGATGTTCTCGCCCTGTTCCTCGGCGATGACGCGCAGGGCCTTGTCCTCCAACTCATTTTGGACGAAGACGAGGCGTTGGTTCTCGGGCAACTCGGCCAATGCGGCTTCCAGTTCCTGCCAGAACAGGTCGCGCAACAGGCGCAGGTCGGGATCATCCTCCACGGCCAACAGCAGTTCGCCGAAACTGAAGGTACCCTCTTCATCTTCGGTCACCAGGTCATCCAGCGCCTCGGTACTTCCCTTGCGGTACCGGTCGATGATCTTGTTGCGGGCCACGCGGTACAGCCAGCCGCTCATCTGATCGATCGCCTCCACCTCGGGTTGCAGGCTCAGTTGTGCCCACACGTCCTGCAGCAGGTCCTCCGCATCGGCATCGGTGGGAACCCGGGCACGGATGAAGCCGAAGAGCGCCCGGCCGTATCTGGCCACCGCCCGGGTGATCCCGCCCTGCTTGCGCGCCATGGTCAGTTCCATCGCATCGGTCCCCACGGATGTGATGACGGATGGCGGGGCGAAATACGCTACCGAACCGTCCGGCCGGGAGAAAAATGGTGATGTCCATCGGCATTGGTGCCGAACTTGCGCCCCATGCCCAACTTGGAACACCTACCTGCCCTGCTGCCCAACGGTCACGTGCAAGCCGTGATCGAGATACCAGCTGGTACCAGCGACAAGCGCCAGTACGATATCGCCACGAACACCTTTCCGGTCGACCTGCGGAACGGCATACCGCGCCGCATCAAGTTCCTGCCGTATCCCGCCAACTACGGTTTCATACCCGGCACCCGGATGGACAAGGCCCAAGGTGGCGATGGGGACGCGCTGGACATCTTCGTGCTTTGCGCCGGCGTGGCCAGTGGCACCGTGCTGGAGGTGGAGCCCATCGGCATCATCGAGCTGTTGGACGCGGGCGAACGGGACGACAAGGTGATCGCCCTGCCCGTGGATCCGGCCCTGCGCACCGTGGAGGCCAGCGACATCCTCGGCCTGCCGCAAGCCGCACGCGACATCCTGGTGGCCTGGCTGTTGAACTACGACCCGGAGGACGGGGCCAAGCTGGTGGGCGTGAGGGACAAGGCCGAGGCCATGGCCGCGATCAGGAAATGGGTGGAATAAGCCTGGCAGGGCTCGGATCCAGCAGGACGCGTTAGGGCAATACACGGCAGCCCGTTTCGTTGGTATTGTGCGTCAATGCCAATCATCATGTTGCAGAAATGCCGGCTACCGCACTTGATCACGGCCGTGCTCTGCTTGGAAGTCGCGATCTACCTCTGGGCGGTATGGACGTCAACGCTGGACAGCGGGAATTTCTTCGCGATAACCCCGGAGTTCATCTTTGACAAATGTGCTCGCAACGCAGGCCGTGTGTCCTCAGGCATCAATCTATTGATCCTCTTGTTGGTCGGTCACAAGGGCTTGTCCGCGATCTTTCGGAATGGCAGCTCAAGAATCGAGTTGTTGGTCCTCATAACGCTGTTCTCCATCAACCATTTGATCCATCTGTTCTTTGTCATTCAGAATTTCGCCCATCATGGGATGGATCTTTCCATTGGGGAGAATCTACATGGCTTCCTGACATTCTTTTTGATCGTGATCGTCCCGGTGGTTCTGTGGATGTCCCACGAGTTCGGTCCAGCGCTCTACGTACTTATCATCTTTCATCTGCTCAACATCAGCTACTTCACCATGGAGACCTTCCTCTCCAAGGTAAAGCCGGGAAAGCCCGCATACCACGAGCAGCTGGGCATGGCGATCACTCTCCTTGCGTGCGTCTATGTGATGCACAGTGTGGTCCGTGACTACAAAACCCATCTTCGTGCCGTTGGGGTTCCAAGACGGTGATCCCGGTCAGCATTCCAGACCCCGGTCACGGGCAGCGGTCCTGAACATTTCAAGAAGTCGGCGCGGTGGCAACGACGGGCGCCAACGCCACGTTCGCTCACCCCCTCAACTCCGCACCTGCCTCTTTCTCCAGTGCTGAACGGATGCGGCCCATGGCCTTTTCCACCTGATCATCGGTAAGGGTTTTCTCCTCGTCCAGCAGGATAAAGCTTAGCGCATAGCTCTTCTTGCCGGCGGGCAGCTTATCGCCCTCGTAAACATCGAAGAGGCCGACCTCGCGCAGGAGCTTGCGTTCGCTCTGGCGCGCTGCGCGTTCCAGTTGTGCGAAGGTCACGGAGCTGTCCAACAGCAGGCTCAGGTCGCGACGCACGGAGGGGAAACGGGGCACTGGAACGAACGTGGTGCTTCGGCCCGATAAGAACTCCTTGCAGGCTGTCAAGTCCAACTCGGCATAGAAAGCAGGCTGTTCCAAATCGAAGGCTTTGGCCACGTCGGGCCGGACCTGCCCCCAGTGAACAAGGGTGTTGCGCTTTGTCGCGAAGTGCGCGGCAGTGTGCAGTAGGGGGTGCTCGGTCATTTCCGCAGGCCCGGTCCGCGCGTTGAGCCGACGTAAAAGATCCTCCACCTCCGCAGCGATGTCCACAGTGCTCGCAGGTCCGGTTTGTTGGCGCCATGTTTCAAGCCTGTCGGCACCGGTGATGAGCAGCGCGATGCGTTCCTGCTCGAACGTAGTGCCATCGTTCCGGATACCGTAGATCCTGCCCGACTCGAACAGGCGCAGGCTCTTTTGTTGGCGCGCGATGTTGTGCGCCGCGCTCTGCAACAGGCCGAAGAGCAGGGTGGGGCGCATCACGTCCAACTCGGTGCTCAACGGGTTCTTCAGGTGTACGAGTGATGCGGTGGTGGCGGCGTTCAGGCGTACCGTGCGTTCGCCGTTCACCAGGGACGGGGTCATCACCTCGTGGAAGCCGCGCGCTGCCAGGTGTGCTGCGACCTGGCGTTGCAGTCCGTCGAATGTCACTTCATCGCGCACCACGGACGGCATCATCAATCGTTCGGGCAGGGGCACCCGGTCGAACCCGATGATGCGCACCACCTCCTCGATGAGGTCCGTCGGGCGTGTGACATCCACGCGGTAGGGCGGGACCTCAACGGTGATGCTGTCGGCATCGCTGGCCACGGTGCGACAGTCCAATACTTCAAGCACGGTGCGCAGTTCCTGCGGGTCGATGCGCGTACCGAGGAGCGAGTTCAACGCATGGTACGGCAACTGTACCTGCTTCCATTCGGCAGGGCGGGCGATCAGGTCGGTGATCCCGGATGCGATGGTGGCCCCGGCCACGTCCTGCAGCAGCAGTGCGGCACGCTTGAGCGCGTATACGGTTATTTCGGGATCAACACCACGTTCAAAGCGGAACGAAGCATCGGTATTCAGGCCATGCCTGCGCGCGGTCCGGCGGATGGTGGTCGCATCGAAGCAGGCACTTTCAAGGAAGATCGACGTGGTCGCATCGGTCACACCGCTGTTCAAGCCACCGAAAACTCCAGCGATGCACGCGGGCTGTCCAGCGTCGGCGATCACCAGGTCCTGCGCCGAGAGGGCACGTTCCCTGCCATCGAGCGTGGTGAACGGCTCACCTTCCGCTGCCATGCGAACAACGATGCGACCATCCTTCAGCTTGTCCGCGTCGAATGCGTGCAGCGGTTGCCCCAGTTCGTGCTGTACGAAGTTGGTCACGTCCACCACGTTGTTGATGGGCTTCAGGCCGATACTTCTCAAACGGTCCTGCAGCCACGCCGGGGATGCAGCGACCTTCACGTTGGTGAGCGTGATGCCCGCATAGCGGGGACAGGCGGCGGTGGATCGGACCTCCACCTGTATGCCACCCGGACCGGATCCCGGCATGAACGCGGACACGTCGGGCCATTTCGCCGATACCTTTTTTCCTGTACGGACGGTGATCGCCGCGGCCAGGTCGCGCGCCACGCCGATGTGGCTCATGGCATCGGACCTGTTGGGCGTGAGGCCGATCTCCAGTGCGAAGTCGGACGAGAGGCCGAGCTGTTGCGCAGCGGGTGTGCCCTCCACGGCGGAGGGGTCCAGTACAAGGATGCCCGCGTGGCCCGCACCAAGGCCGAGTTCATCCTCGGCGCAGATCATGCCATGGCTCTCAGCACCGCGGATCTTCGACTTCTTGATCGTGAGTGGATCGCCGGAGACGGGGTACAACGTGGTGCCGATGGTGGCCACGAGGACTTTTTGGCCGGTCGCCACGTTGGGTGCTCCGCAAACGATGTGTAGCGGGTCGCCCGTTCCGACCTCCACACGGCACAGGCGCAGCCGGTCCGCATCCGGATGTTTCGTGCATTCCACCACCTGGCCCACCACCACGCCGGCCAGCATGCCCTTCACCGGTTCGATCGGATCCACGCCTTCGACCTCCAGACCGGTGCTCGTGAGGATATCGGCCGCTTCGCGCGGAGGAAGGTCGGTATCGATCAGCGTGCGGAGCCAGTTCCAGGAGATGCGCATCAGTATCCGCCGTAGCCCCGGCGAAGGTGGATGGTGGGGAAAACGGCTGGCGAAAGTACCCCGGACACATGGAACACGGTTGGTGCCCCGGGTCGGACGGGGGAGGAGCGGATCTTCGATGTCTCGCACCCGGGTAGGCAAGGGTTACAACGCGATAGTTTCGTCCGTCGATGGGATACATCATCCTCTCGATCCCGGTCTTCTTCCTGCTCATCGGCGCGGAGTTGCTCTGGAGCGCATGGACACACCGCAAGGTGTACACCTTCCCGGATCTGATCGCCAACATCGGGTGCGGCATCGGCTCGCAAGTGGTAGGAGCCTTCACCAAGGCGGCCATCTTCGGTGTTTACCTGTGGACGTACGACCATCTGCGCGTGTTCACCCTGCCGGCCAATGTGCTGATCTGGGTGATCACCTTCCTGCTGGTGGACCTGGGCTACTATTGGTTCCATCGGCTGAGCCACGAGGTGAACTTCCTGTGGGCCGCGCACATCGTACATCACCAGAGCGAAGAGTACAATTTGAGCGTGGCATTGCGGCAGAGCTGGTGGCAGGGGCTGTTCAGCTTCTGGTTCTACCTGCCCATCGCGGTGCTGGGCGTACATCCTGTGGTCATCCTCACGGTGGGCGCGCTCAATACGCTGTACCAGTTCTGGATCCACACCAGGGCCATCGGGCGGATGGGCTGGCTGGAGCATGTCTTCAACACGCCGAGCCACCATCGGGTGCATCACGGCAGCGATCCGAAATACCTGGACCGCAACCACGCGGGCTCGCTCATCATCTGGGACAAACTCTTCGGAACGTTCCAGCCCGAGGAGGAGGAACCGGTATACGGCATCACCACCCCGTTGAGGAGCTGGGACCCGGTGTGGGCCAACTTCCACTACTGGGCGGACCTTGTTGCGCTGGCCCGCCGTTGCACGGCCCTGGGCGACAAGGTGCGCGTCTTCCTGAAGCCCCCCGGCTGGCGACCAGCGGATCTGGGCGGTCGCGAACGACCGAAGGAGCACGATCGCACCAACTACCTCAAGTACAGTACGGATGCAGGTGCGAACGCGCGGCGCTATGTCCTGGTGCAGTTTTTCCTCCTGCTGGCCGTCACATCCTTGTTCCTCTTCAAGCAGGACAGCCTGCCCATCTGGGGCGCGTGGGTACTGGCCGGGATCATCGTGCTCTGGGTGATGGGCCTGGGGCTGGTGCTCGAAGGGCGGCGCGGGGCCTTGACGCTGGAGGCGGTGCGTGTGCTGCTCTTCACCGGGGCGGGTATCGCGGTGTGGATGAGCGTGCTCGGCTGGTCGTGGTGGTGTGCGGTCATCATCTTCCTGGGCGCGGCCAGCATGATCCATCTTACGGCCCTGAGCGGTGAAGGAGAGGTGGCCGGGCAGTGAGGCCGGGGCCGCTGCTACGGCTGCAGGTCCCTTCGTACCAAGGTGCTGGTGGCTTGTGCGGTGGGCGATACCGTCAGGTCGTTGATGCACACGTGTGGGGGCAAGCTTGCAGCGAAGTGGACGAGGTTGGCGACGTCCTCGCCCGTGAGCGGTTCGATCCCTTCGTACACCTTTTTCGCCCGGGCCTCATCGCCGTGGAAGCGTACGATGCTGAACTCCGTTTCGGCCAGGCCCGGGGCGATCTGCGTCACCTTGATCCCGTACGGCAGCAGGTCCTGTCGCATGCCCTTGGTGAGCGCGTCCACCGCGTGTTTGGTGGCGCAGTACACGTTGCCGTTGGGATACACCTCTTTGCCGGCCATGCTGCCAATGTTGATGATGTGGCCTCGCTTGCGTGCGACCATGCCGGGGATCACCGCCCGGCTCACGTGGAGCAGTCCCTTCACGTTGGTATCGATCATACGGTCGTGATCGTCGGGATCGCCGTCCTGGATCGGCGCGAAGCCAGCGGCGAGCCCCGCGTTGTTCACGAGCACATCGATCGGGCGCCACTCCTCCGGTAACGAGGCGATCGCGTGTTCCGCGGCGGCCCTGTCGCGTACATCGAACCGCAGGGCGTGTACGGCGCCCGTACCGTGCAAACCGTCCAGTTCCGTTCGCAACGCTTCCAATCGTTCGGTACGGCGGCCGGTGATGATGACGCGCCAACGATCGGCAGCGAAGCGACGGGCCATGGCTTCGCCGAAGCCGCTTGTGGCACCCGTGATCAGGATGAGGGAGGGCATGGGGCAAAGGAAGGAGCCTTCCTGCTCATCCTGTCACACTTCAGAATGGCCGTTGACAGCCTGACTTCACACCGTTCCGGCGATGGAAGACCGCGCATGTGGGCTGGAGGATCAAGCGGTTCAGGTGTGTTCCGGCTGGTGGATGCCAACTGGATGATCGACATCGCGCTTCGACGTCGGTTGTCTAGGTGCGCACGATCCCGTGCATGCGCACGCAGCGATCAACCTGGAACAACGCCATTGACCCCCCTGGGCCAGGCCAGGTACCATTTCTCCACCGGCCGGGCGAGCGCAGCGATACCGAGGTTGTCGCTGGCCTGGGCGATGTCGCGCACGGTGCCATCCTTGAACAGCAGTTCGATGCGGTCCTTGGCGGGATCGTACGCGTTGTTCACGATGCGACCGGTAAGCACGAAGTGGGCCGACTCCTCCGGGGTGATCCCCAACGTGTTCGACACGTGCGTCCGCAGGGCCTGCACCTCCTCATCGGTCCAACGGGCATCGCGCAAGCGGATGTGCAGGTTGTGGCGCTGGGTGAGATCGGTGGCCAGGCGGGCCAATACCTTGTCCGGGTGATCGCACCAGACCTTCACGGCACCCATGATGTCGTGATCGTCCAGCTTGAGGAAGTCCGTCAGCACGGCCGGGTCGTTGAAGCTCGCGCGATCGTGCCGTGTGCGCAGGAAGCGAAGCAGGGCCGGGGAGCCGAAGAGCGGCACATCGGCCAGGCCGAGGGTTTTGGCGCGTCGGAGCGTTTCCACCAGCATCATCTCGCAGGCCACCACCGTCTTGTGCAGGTACACCTGCCAGTACATCAGGCGGCGCGCCACGATGAATTTCTCGATGCTGTAGATGGCCTTTTCCTCCACCACGAGGCGGTCGTTCACCACCTGCAGCATCTTGATGATGCGTTCACCGCCGATGACACCCTCGCTCACCCCGGTATAAAAACTGTCGCGGTTCAGGTAGTCGATACGGTCCACATCAAGCTGGCTGCTCACGAGCTGATGCAGGAAGCGCTTGGGATGCTGGTCGCGGAAGATGCGGATCCCCGTCCCCAGGGCACCGTCGAACCCGGCGTTGAGGGCATCCATCACCAGGGCACTGATGGCCTCGTGGTCCATGCCTTCCACTATGCTGTGTTCCAGTGCGTGACTGAACGGTCCGTGGCCGATGTCGTGCAGCAGGATGGCCACATGCGCGCCCAAGGCCTCCTCGTCGGTGATGCTGTGGCCCTTGGCGCGCAGGGTGGCCACGGCCTCGCTCATCAGGTGCATGGCGCCCAGCGCGTGGTGGAAGCGGGTGTGCAGCGCGCCGGGGTACACCAGGTGGCCCAGCCCCAACTGCTTGATGTAGCGGAGCCGCTGGAACCACGCATGGTCGATCAACCGCTGCACCACCGGGTGGGGCACGGTGATGAACCCGTAGATGGGGTCGTTGAGGATCTTGCCGGGAGTGGACACGCGGATCGTCAGTCCTGGCGCGGCTTCCAGGGCTTTCGCCCAAGCGTTGGGCGCAGCGGGTGGAATCGGCCTAATTTCACGCACCGAAAATAGACGGCTTTCCCGTCACGTTCCGAAGGGAAATCCGGACCAACGCATGAGCACGAGCATCCTCTGGGCCGATGACGAGATCGACCTCCTGAAACCCCACGTCCTCTTCCTGGAGCAGAAGGGCTACACCGTGAACACCGTGAACAATGGCCTGGACGCCGTGGACCTGGTGGGCAAACGCGAATTCGACATCGTGTTCCTGGACGAGAACATGCCGGGCCTCAGCGGGCTCGAAACGCTGGAGCGGATCAAGAGCATGGCCCCGCGCACCCCGGTGATCATGATCACCAAGAGCGAGGAGGAGCGCATCATGGAGGAGGCCATCGGCAGCAAGATCAGCGACTATCTGATCAAGCCGGTGAACCCCAACCAGATCCTGCTGGCGCTGAAGAAGCACCTGGATGCCAAACGGCTGGTGAGTGAGAAGACCAACACCAGCTACCAGCAGAACTTCGGGCGGCTGAGCATGCGCTTGAGCGACCGGTTGAGCGCGGCGGATTGGATCGTGCTCTATGACGAACTGGTGCGTTGGGAATTGGAGCTGAGCGCCAACCCGGACCAGAGCATGGCCGAGATCCTGCGGAGCCAGTGGGCCGAGGCCAACGACCTGTTCTGCCGCTTCGTGGAGAACAACTACCTCACCTGGTTGACCGGCAACGCCAAGGATGCGCCGTTGCAATCGCACCAGTTGTTCAAGGCCAAGGTGGCCCCGCTGATCGACGAGAAGCAGGCACCGCTCTTCATGGTGCTGATCGACAACCTTCGGCTGGACCAGTGGCGCATCATTGAACCCATTGTCAGCGAATATTTCAAGGTGGAGGAGCAGGGTGCATTCTTCAGCATACTGCCCACCGCCACGCAGTACGCGCGCAACGCCCTCTTCGCCGGCATGATGCCCGCCGACATTGAACGGCGTTTCCCGGGCAAGTGGCTGAACGAGGATGCCGAGGGCAGCAAGAACGCGTACGAGGACGAGTTCCTGGCCGCGCAGTTGAAGGGGCTGGGCAAGAACGTGAAGCACAGCTACCATAAGATCACCAACATCGCCCAGGGCAAGAAGCTGGCCGAGAGCATGCACACGTTGATGGACAACGCCTTCAACGTGATCGTGTACAATTTCGTGGACATGCTGAGCCACGCCCGTACCGAGATGGAGATCATCCGTGAGTTGGCCGAGGACGAGCCGGCCTACCGCTCGCTCACGCGGAGCTGGTTCGAACATTCGCCGTTGCTGGACATGCTGAAGTTCATCGCCGACAAGGGCGGTCGCGTGGTGATCACCACCGACCATGGCACCGTGCGGGTAACGCAGCCGAGCAAGGTGGTGGGCGACCGCAACACCAACACCAACCTGCGCTACAAGCACGGCCGCAACCTCACGTACGAGGCGCGCGAGGTCTTCGCCGTGAAAGATCCGTCCAAGGCGTTGTTGCCCAAGGCCAACATGAGCACGGCGTACGTTTTCACCAAGCGGGACCTGTACTTCGTGTACCCGAACAATTACAACCACTTCGTGAACTTTTTCCGCAACACCTTCCAGCACGGCGGCATCTCCATGGAAGAGATGATCGTGCCGGTGGTGCGGTTGAAGGCACGATGACCGCCCCCACAGCACCTGATCCCGAACGCTCCACCATCCAACGCTCCACCCGGATGAGTACCATCATGCCACTTGATCGGGCCGACGAAGCGGCCGACCTGGCCGCCGCCATGCTCAATGCCTGCAAAGGCCGTCGCGTCTTCGCGTTCCAGGGCGAACTGGGTACGGGCAAGACCACGTTGATCAAAGCCCTTTGCGACGAACTGGGCGTTGCGGGGGGCACCTCGAGCCCGAGCTTCGGGATCGTGAACGAGTACCGCACCAGTGGCGATGAACCGGTCTACCATTTCGATCTGTACCGGCTGAAGGACGCTGTCGAACTGGACGGCATCGGCTTCATGGAATACATCGATAGCGGCAGGTACTGTTTTGTGGAATGGCCCGAGGTGGCGCGCAACCTGCTTCCCAGTGATGCTGTCCGCGTTCGTCTGAAGATGGCCGCCTCCGGTGGTCGGACGGTTGAACTCGCCCTGTGAACGGGTGAAGTCGTAATTTCGGGCGAGGATCATGAACCCAAGCGCGTACCGACCGGATGCAGGCATCCAGACCTTGTGGCGCCCTCAGCGCTGCACGATGGATCCGCCTGGCCCCAACACCCGACACATCGTCTTATGAGCTCAGGTTCAGAATTGCTCAAACAACTCGCGCGTGAAGTGGCCCTGTCCCCGCAGGAACAGGCGCTCGCCGTGGGCACGCGTGGAAGGAACCTGTTCATCGGCATCCCCAAGGAGACCTCGGCGCAGGAACGTCGTGTGCCACTGACGCCCGCGAGTGTGGCCGTGCTGGTGGGCAGGGGCAATGACGTGACGGTGGAGCGTGGCGTGGGCAATGCGGTTCAATTCCAGGACAGTGATTACACGGAGGCGGGTGCGGTACTGGCTGAGACCGCCGAAGAGGTCTTCAAGGGGGACATCATATTGAAAGTGGCACCGCCTTCACCGGCGGAGATCGAGCTGATGCGCCCCAAGCAACTCCTGATCAGTGCGCTGCAGATGACCACGCAGCCCAAGGATACCCTTCGACGGATGATGGAGAAGAAGGTGACCGCCGTGGCATGGGATTTCATCAGGGACCGTGAGGGCATCTATCCGATCATCCGTGCCATGGGCGAGATCGCGGGCAACGCGAGCATCCAGATCGCGGCGGAGTATCTCAGCACCGATAAAGGAGGGCCCGGCCTGATGCTCGGCGGTATCAGTGGCGTGGCTCCCGCCGAGGTGGTGGTGATCGGTGCGGGCACGGTGGGCGAGTTCGCCGTGCGGGCGGCCTCGGGCCTTGGTGCCAGCGTGAAGGTGTTCGACAAGAGCATCTATCGGTTGCGACGACTGCAGACCGATCTGGACCAGCGCATCTGGACCAGTGTGATCCAGCCCGATGAATTGCGAAGGGCCCTGCAACAGGCCGATGTGGCCATCGGGGCGTTGAGACCCGAACATGGCCGCACCCCCATGGTGGTGAACGAGGACATGGTGCGCGAGATGAAGAACGGCAGCGTGATCGTTGATGTCAGCATCGATCGCGGCGGTTGTTTCGAAACGAGCCGCCCGACCGACCTCAGCGATCCGGTCTTCAAGAAATTCGGGGTCCTGCACTATTGTGTGCCCAACATCGCCAGTCGGGTTCCACGTACCGCCAGTTACGCACTCACCAACATCTTCGCTCCATTGCTCCTGGGCATGGGCGATGTGGGCGGTTTCGAGGAACTCATCAAACGTGACCTGGGCCTGCGCCATGGCGTGTACCTGTACAATGGGGCCCTGACGAGTGAGGTGTTGAGCGAGGCGTTCCGGCTTCCGTACAAGGACCTGGACATTCTTCTGGCCGCATTCTGACGGGGCATCGACATGACATTCGGAAGACGCTTGCGCCTGTTCATGCTCGGACTCGGACTGGGGACCATCGTTTCGTTCATGATCTTCGGGAAGAGCTGTACCAACACGGCATGGGCGCCTGAGGCCCGGGTGAAGCTGCGGATGAAGAGCACCCTCACCCGAGCGACCCCCGCAGCGGATGCGGCATTGCGAACGATGGAACTCGAACTGGCCGATCTGCGCGCAGGCATGGACAGCCTGGAGGTGGATTTTGGGGCCAGCCGTCGCACGAGTGACAGCCTGTACTACGCCATTGGCGGGAAGTTGAAAGGCCGGAGCATCCTGTTGCGCGTAGCCGCCTTGCGTGACTATACGTTGGACTCCACGAGCACCTTGCTCACCATCGGGCCTGAGTGAAGTGGACCTGCCCGTGGTCGGGCACGGCCCGGTATCCGGGATGTTCGTGGATCTTTCGGTCGATCCTGGAAAACCCGTTCAGAGGGATCAGAGGGCATTTGGTACCAGGTACGCTTCCAAGGCCTCCCAATGATCCTATTTCGGACGAGGACATCCTGGAACGCGAAACCCCGGGGTCGAGGACCCCGGGGCGTCACGTGGAGCAAAGAAAGGAGCCTGATTACTTCCGCTTCTTGGTGGCCTTCTTGGCCGGAGCAGCTTTTTTGGCCGCTTTTTTACCGCTGCCTTTCGGGCGGCCACGACCAACGGGCGGCTTCTGCACCCACTTCGGGCCGGGGCCCCAAACCTCCTCAACGAGGTTGAGCCAACCCGATTTGAGCAGCCACTCGTGCATCAGGTCTCGCGACGGATGGTCACCCTTGTTCATCCGCACACGCATGTTCAGGATCGATTGTTTGGCGAGCTTCAGGGGCTTCCAAATATCCGGCTGCTGGAGCATCGTTTTGAACGCGCCATGCAGGGATGATCCCTTCTTGTTGGACTGATTCGTTTTTGCCATGGCGCAAATATGCGGAGCATTCACCGGATATTCTCCCATTTATTGATCGTTAACAGACGAGATATCCACAATTCCGGTACGAAAACCCGGAGATGAGCGACGAAAGTCATGCCAGCCCATGGGTATGCCTGCGCAACGGTATCATGATCGCCCTGCGGAGCGTTCCGGCGATCACACGTAGCGCATGGCCGCACGGATCCACGGATCGAGGATGGGCGCGTCGAACACGCCCAACGGGAAGAACGTCACCCGGTTCGCCCGTTCGAAGGAACTGAGGGTCTACGCGCCGGCACGCCCGCCGGCATTCACCCGCAGGTGCTCATTGTAGCACAATGCCCCGTCGAACAGGTCGATATGGTCCCCCGCACTGTCGTTATCTCGGACAAATATGTCGTTAAAATAGAGAATAACGCAACGACCACCCGGTTCCTCGGCACCCGGAACAGGGGCCTCACCGCATCTGCAGCTCCTTTTCTCCGCGCTGTGCACACGTCCGGGTCCGGGGAAGTCCGCCAGCCCCAAGCCACACCGCCCGGGGCCACGCTCATGCGCACGGCGCACTGGTTGGTGGCACCGCCCATACAGGGTGCACTGCCCGTGAGGTACGCGTCGTAGCAGTGCTTCAGGAAGAGGCACGAAGGGATGCTCACCGGTTCCTGGACCAGGACGGCATATCGATCGATGAGGTCGGCCATGATCGATCGCTTGTCACATCGCAAAGGGGATCAGCGGCCCGCTGAAGGGCAATCCATACCGCGTGATCGTCGGTTTTTATCGATCGGTTGGACGTGGGGGCGGGCCTGCGGTCACTGCTTCCGGCGGCGCCGGATCTCCGTCAGGATCAATCCCAGTTCCCTCCCTGTCTGCCCACGGGCACTCGTGTTCTCGATGGCTCGCCGGATCAGGTAGGGCATCACTTTGCGTACCGGACCATAGGGAACGTATTTGACCACGTTGTACCCGGCCGCGGCCATGTTGTAGCTGATGTGGTCGCTCATTCCGAGCAACTGGGCGAACCAGATCCGCTTGTCCTTCTTGTCCAGGCCGCGTTCGGCCATGAGCCGGGCCGTGAGCAACGAGCTCGCTTCATTGTGCGTGCCCACGCATACGGAGATCCGGTCGATGTGATCGATGCAGAAGCGGACCGCGGCATCATAATCGCGGTCACTGGCGGCCTTGTCGGGCTGGATGGGGTCGGGGTATCCCTTTTCCGCTGCCCGCGCACGTTCTTTCTCCATGTATGCGCCGCGCACCAGTTTCACACCGTAGTGGTACCCGCCTTTTTCGGCTTTGGCGAGCGAGGTGCGCAGGAACTCCAGACGGTCGTGCCGATAGTGCTGGGTGGTGTTGAACACGATGGCGCGTTCCCGGTTGAAGCGTTCCATCATGCGCTCCACCAACTCGTCTATCGCGGGCTGGATCCAGCTGTCCTCGGCATCCACCAGGATGGGCTCATCGGCATCGTATGCGGCCTGGCACAGGCGAAGCATGCGGGCTTCGACACGCGCCCACTCCTGTTGTTCTGCCGGATCAAGTGCGCCCGCGCTCTTCTTCTCCAGCAGGGCAAAGCGGGAGATCCCCGTGGGCTTGAACACGCTGAAGGGGATCTCCTTGTGCTCCTTGGCCGCTGCGATGGTGCGAAGGATCTCCTCCACGGTATGGTCCAACGTGGCTTCGTCCTCCTGGCCCTCCACACTGTGGTCCAAGATGGAGCCCACCCCGCTCCTGGCCAGCTGTGCCGTGGTTCCCAAGCACTCCTCGATGGTCTCACCACCTACGAATTGCTTGAAGATGGTGGGTTTGATGGCCCATTTGATGGGCAAACGCAGCACAAGTGCGGCTTTGGCGACCCAACTGCACACGGCGGTGATGTGAGGGTTACCGATGATGCGGAACAACTGCTGTGCACGCCATAGGTCGCCGTTGCTTTTGTGGGCGAAGGCGATGCGTGTGTCGCCCAGGTCGGGCAACGTATCCACCGGGGCGGGGGTCGTGGTCGTCATGTGGAGGCTCCAAAGGAAAGAAGGACCGGAGGAATGCCATGGTGATCGTTGTCACCCCTGAGCGCGGAGTTCGTTCCTTTGAGCGGAGCATAACGAACGGATGAGCAAGACGCGCTTGGGAGTGGAGCGGCATGATGCCGGGGAGCATGCCGTACTGATCGGCGAAGGAGTCCTGGTGGAGTTGGAGCGGGCGCTCGAGCAGGACCTGCGTCCTTCACGGGTATTCATCCTTGGCGATGAGAACACGCTGGACCTGTGCTACGGGGAACTCGTCCGTCAGGTGCCCGCACTCAACGATGCGCAGACCATTGAAGTGCGCAGCGGAGAACGGAGCAAGGACATCGAGGTGTGCCGTGCGTTGTGGAGCCACCTTGCCGAGCGCGGGGCTGATCGTGCGACCATGCTCGTCTGCCTCGGCGGTGGCGTGGTCACCGATCTCGGTGGATTCGTGGCCGGAACCTACATGCGCGGCATCCGCACGGTGCATGTGCCCACCACGCTCATGGGCATGGTGGATGCCGCCATCGGGGGTAAGACGGCGATCGACCTCATGGGGATCAAGAACCTGGTGGGCTTGTTCGCTCCACCGGCGGCCACCTATGTGTATCCGCGTTTCCTGCGCACCCTCGGCAAACGCGAGCTGCTCAACGGTGTGGCCGAGATGGTGAAGCACGGCCTGGTACGTGATGCCGACCACTGGAACGCGGTGCGCCGCGCGCCACTGCACGATCTGGACGCGCTGGCACCGCTCATCGCCCGCAGTGCCGGTATCAAGGCCGCGGTGGTACAGGAGGATCCGCGGGAGGGCGGCTCCCGCAAGCTGTTGAACTTCGGCCACACCATCGGCCATGCACTGGAAGCGTTCGCCCTGGAAGGCGCCCAACGCAGCCTCTTGCACGGTGAGGCCGTCGCCATTGGGATGGTGTGCGGGTCGTGGCTCAGCTGGCGCTTGGGCCACCTGGAACGCACCAGGATGGACGCCATCCAGGAGCACCTCCTCGGACTGTTCCAGCCGTTCGTACTGCAGGCCACCGACCACCATCGCGTGATCGAGTTGATGCGCAGTGACAAGAAGAACAAGGAGGGCGGATTCCGTTTCACCCTGCTCACGGACATCGGACGGGCCATCACCGATGTCCCCGTTACCGCCGCGCAGGCCGCCGATGCGCTGGACCACTACCGACTGCTCACACACGATGCCCGACCGGCTGACGATCACGCGGCCTGAACGCCCCATCGATGCGGTGATCGACCTGCCGCGCTCGAAGAGCGTGGCCAATCGGCTGCTGATACTCGCCTCGCTCGCCGGCGATCCCGGCGCGGTAAAGGATCCCGGTTCGGCGGAGGACACGCGACTGTTGCGCAACCTGCTCCGCGACCGGCCCCGCGTGATGCACTGCGGCATGGGCGGAACGGTATTCCGGTTCCTCCTGGCCTGGGCCGCCGTGCGTGAAGGCCGTGAACATATCATCACAGGCGATGCGCGCTTGCTGAAGAGACCGCACCAGCCGCTGGTGGACGCGTTGCGCCTGCTCGGTGCCGACATCGGGGCCGTGGACAATGGTTACCGTGTTCGCGGTAGACGGCTCGCCGGCGGGACCATCGTGATGGACGCCCCGCTGAGCAGCCAGTTCATCAGTGCGCTCCTGTTGATCGCCCCGCTGATGGAGAACGGACTGTACCTCCGTTGGACCGGAACGCGGCTGAGTGAGCCGTACGTGCTGATGACCATGCTCGCCATGGAACACTTCGATGTGCCGCCGCTGGTGGACCATGATGGGATCCGGGTGCGCGCACGGCCGCTGCGTGCCAAGCCCTGCCTTGTGCCACCGGATTGGAGCGCAGCCTCGTTCTGGTTCGAGGTGGTGGCCTTGGCCGGGAACGCGCGGATCCTGCTGCGCGACCTGCACCGGGACCGCTGGCAGGGCGATGAAGCGGCCTGTCGGCTCTGGAAACCCTGGGTGCGTGCCGACAGCACGGATCAAGGGGTACTGCTCACCTGCGAACGCTCGCCCGGCTTCGGCGACGGTCACCAGGAACTGCGTTTCAACCTGCGCGACCATCCGGACCTCTTCCAACCACTGGCCCTCACTTGCGCCGGGCTCGGACAAGCGGCCCGCTTCACCGGGCTGGAGAACCTGCATGTGAAGGAGACGGACCGCATCGCCGCGGTCATCGACAGCCTTGTTGAACTCGGCATACGGCCCGAACTTCCGGAGAACGGATTTTCGCTCCCATTCGTCCGGGATCCCCTTGGTTCGGTACCGCATCCGGACCGTGCGTTCAACACCTTCGGCGATCACCGCATGGCGATGTCGCTGGCTCCCCTGGCCCTCCGCACCGGTAGGATCACCCTGCGCGATCCGGGCGTGGTGGCGAAGAGTTATCCGGGGTTCTGGGAGGGTCTGCGGAAGGCGGGATTCCACGTGGGTACCGGCGTGTGAGTACGACAGGGCCCTGGTCCAGGCCCGGGTCGGCGGATCACTTTCCTGTGCGATCTTTCGGCGATGCGCCTTTCTCTCCGGTCCGTGATCGGCCTGCACGCAGCCTTCTGTGGTGTGGCCCGGATCCTCGCGCAACCCGCTTTCACCGTCGATACGCTCGATCTGGCCTTTTCCAAGATCACCATCAACGAGGGGCTCTCACAGGGCATGGTCAGCACCATCGCGCAGGACCGCCAGGGCTTCATGTGGTTCGGCACCAAGGACGGCCTGAACCGCTACGACGGCTACACCTTTACCGTGTTCCGGCACGATGCGGCCGACAGCAACACTGTGCGCGAGAGCACCATCACCGGCCTGTACTGCGACCGCATGGGACGGCTCTGGGTGGGCACCGCCACCGGGCTCGACCTCTTCGATGACCGTACCGAGCGCTTTGTCCACGTACCCATTGAGGGCTCCAACGGCGACTGGGGCAGTGTGGTCCACATCGTGCTCGACGACAACGGCGATCTCTGGGTGAGTACCACCTCCACATTGGTGAAGCTCACGTTCGCTGAGCCCTTCACCTCGCACGTCCTGCCCTCGTTCACCACAACGTGGTTCGGCGATGGCTATGCCACCATCAGCCACACACGCGATGGTACGCTCTGGGGCAACGTCAACGAGGTCACGTTCCGGATCACCCCTCATCATGGTGTACCGGACGGGATCGACACCATCGGCACCATCGACTTCTGCAATGCCAGGGAACAGTTCGGTGCGCTCACGGTGGTGGAGGATACCGTGCGCGACAAATTGTACGGCATCTATGAGAACGGTATCGTTGAAGTGGACCGGGCCAGCGGCCGACTCGAGTATCTGATCCAGGACAGCAACACCCTGAACTGGCTGCAGGCGCTCAATCCGGTGATCGACAGGAAGGGCATGATGTGGTTGGCGACGTTCCGTGGACTCTACCGATTTGATCCCGTCCGACGCCAACTCACGTCCATCGGCACATCCGATCCGGACCTCGGACCGTTGATCAGCACGTTGAAGTGGTCAATGTTCGACCGCACGGGCACGCTCTGGTTGGGCACCGCCGGCTACGGCGTACTCAAGTACGATCCCCGGATCGAACGCTTCAACAACCAGGCGAGCGGAAGTGTACGCGCTCTGGCCATGACGAATGATGGCCAGGTACTCATCTCGCACTACAACAGTTACCTGACGGTCTTCGATCCCGGACCCGGGCGGTACAGCACGCGGATCAAACGCGTTGATCAGCGCTGGCCCGCGATCGGTGCGGAACTTCCGACGCAGTATGCGGAGATGACCGTGCAGGATCGCGACGGCGTGTACTGGTCCTACCTTACGTACGGTATCCTCGGCCGGTATGACCCGAAGGCGGGCACATTCGAGCTGGTGAGACCGGCGCGTGAACCTGGCGAACCGGAGGATGGTTTCCTCTTCCCGTTGCACATCGGTACGGACAGCGCGCTGTGGTGCGGAGGCAACCAAGGCCTCTGGCGGATCGACACGCGCAGGAAGGCATGCGTGGTGCATCCCTGGCCCACAGCAGCGGTGAACAATCCGTACCCCTTCACCACAGCGATCCATCAAGGTTCGGACGGTGTGGTCTGGGTGGGCACGGTGAAGGGCCTGCTCCGTTTCGATCCCCATGCGGACACATGGCGGATCCGGGCGCACGATCCCGACGATCCCACCACACTATCCGCCCAAACGGTCTTCGCCGTGTGCCCGGATCCAGCGGACCCGCTGAACGTCTTCTGGGTCGGCACGAACGGCGGTGGCTTGGACCGCTTTGACGCTCGCACCGGGAAGTTCTCGCGCTTCACCACGCACGAGGGCTTGCCCAACGATGTTGTGTACGGCGTGCTCAGCGATGACGCAGGCTGTCTGTGGATGAGCACGAACAAGGGGATCGCACGCTTGGATCCACGGACCGGGGTCTTCCGCAATTTCAATGCGGGGGATGGTCTTCAGAGCGACGAATTCAACCGCTACTCCTATTGCAAGGACAAGCAGGGGCGGCTGTGGTTCGGAGGGGTCAGTGGATTCAACTGGTTCGATCCGCGTGAGCTGGCGGAGGACCCCGCCCCCCTCACCGTGCGCATCACCGGCATCAAGCTGATGAACAAGCCGGTCATCTTCGGCTCCCCGGGCGCCCCGCTCGGATCGCCCGCTCACCTGAGCACCGGCATGACCATCCCGTACAGCGCGAGCATGGTGACGTTCACGTTCGCGGCCATGGAATTCAGTGCGCCGGAACTCCATCAGTACAGGTATAAATTGGAGGGGTTCGACCCGGACTGGATCGACGCGGGTACGGACCACAGCGCCATTTACACCAACCTGGACCCGGGTACCTACGTCTTCAGGGTGCGTGCCAGCAATCGCGACGGGATCTGGGATGAACAAGGGACCTCCTTCTTTCTCACCGTTCGCCCGCCCTGGTGGCGGACCTGGTGGTTCTACACACTTTGCGGCCTGGTCACGATCGGCGGGGTGCTGCTGTACATACGCAGCCTGCGCGTGCGCCAGGTGATGCTGGAGCGCACGGTGGACCAGCGCACGCACGAGTTGAAGCGCGAGATGGACCGGAGCGAGGAACTGTTGAAGAACATCCTGCCGGTGAATGTGGCCGCAGAACTCAAACTCCGGGGACATGCCGAGGCGCGGCATTTCGACCAGGTCACCGTGCTGTTCAGCGACTTCAAGGATTTCACGCATGTGAGCGAACAACTCTCCGCCACTGAACTGGTGGAGGAGCTGAACGTCTGCTTCAACGCCTTCGATCGGATCATGGAAAAATACGGAGTGGAGAAGATCAAGACCATCGGCGACGCGTACATGGCGGCCGGCGGCGTGCCCGATCCGAGCGGGGGCATGCCCCTTGGCGTGGTGCTCGCCGGCCTGGAGATGCAAGAGATCATGCGGGAGCGGCAGCTTGAACGGATGGCCGCGGGCAAGCCCACGTTTGAGATGCGCGTGGGCATTCATACCGGTCCGGTGGTCGCCGGCATCGTTGGTCGGCGCAAGTTCGCATACGACATCTGGGGCGATACCGTGAATACGGCCAGCCGGATGGAAAGCAGCGGAGCAACAGGTGAGGTGAACATCAGTGAAGCCACCTACCAACTGGTGAAGGATGAGCCGGATCTGCTGTTCACACCACGTGGGAGAGTGGCCGCGAAGGGCAAGGGTGACCTGGAGATGTTCTACGTCCGTGCTCGTTCCATCAGATCGATCGTTGATGCAGAACCCTCCAGGCGGGATCCCATGGTGGTCGGCCCCCGCTTGCGCAAGGAGGAGGGATCCGGGTCCATGGAGGAACGGACAAGCCTGCTCCGCAACGTGCGGATACTGCTTGCGGAGGACAATGATTTCAACGCGATGGTGGCGCAGGGCCATCTTGAGCACGCCATCCCCGGTATGAGGCTCGTTCACGTCCTGAATGGGGTGAAAGCGGTGGAGGCCGTCCGAGCGGGCGATTTTGATGTCGTTTTGATGGATGTCCAGATGCCGGAGATGAACGGGTATGATGCCACCCGGGCCATACGTGCCCTGCCCGGTGACAAGTCGCGAGTCCCGATCATCGCGATGAGCGCCAATGTGATGAAGGCGGAGATCGATCGTTGCTTGGAGGCGGGGATGAGCAAATTCGTCCCCAAGCCGTACAAACAGGAGCAGCTGCTGTCGGCGATCGAGAGTGTACTGAACGGAAAGGATGTGCGCTGATGCGGGCCGGTAAACCGATCGTCATGGCCTGTCTCGTCGTGTCCGCGGGCTGCGAACGAGAAATACATCATGAACGGTCGGTAGAGACGAGGATGCCGGTGGCCGCCGTGGGCCGCGTCACGCGGATCGATGCGGCGAACGCCCCGGAGGTGCTGCCCGTGCCACCGGAGCGTACGGTGACGGCCGGACCGTTCATTCCCGTTGGGAACGATGGCGCGGTCGCGGGTGCCATCGCACACACGCGAACGTTCACCACCGACGATGGCCTGCCCATGGACGACATCATGTGCGCGTACCGCGCTCCCGATGGGGCGCTATGGTTCGGTACCAACGGCGGTGGCATCACACGTTACGATGGCCATTCATTCACCAACTACTCCATGGCCCACGGCCTGCCGGACAACACCATCCTATCCCTCCGGGGCGACCGGCAAGGCAACCTCTGGATCGGAACGAGCACGGGTGGACTTTGCCGCTTCGACGGGCATCGTTTCACCACGTTCACGATCGGTGAAGGAACGGGTCTGGCCAAGGGCATCAACTGCATCCTGGAGGATCAGCAGGGCGTGTTATGGTTCGGGTCCCGTGGCCACGGCGTGTTCCGGTACGACGGCAAGGACTTCACGATCATGCCGGTGATCGATCCCGAGGGCAGGGATCTCCTGCTGGACATGGTCCTCGCGAATGACGGCTCCGTCTGGGCGTCGACCGATCACGGGCTCGCGCGGTACGATGGCCGTATGTTCAGACATATGATCCCGATGAATGGAGATTCGCTGGATGATGTGATCTCCATGGTGGCCAACGCCGATGGATCCCTGTGGCTCGGGAGGGAGAACGGAGGCATCACGCGTTGTGCGATCGACCATGGTCGCATGATGACCACCGATATCCAACTCCTGCCCGGCGAACCTGTTCGTGTCGGTCAAATGATCAACGGCCGAGGAGGCACACTCTGGATCGGGACCACGACGCACGGTGCGCTGTTGTTCAACCCACGGGAGCAGGGTCCTTCACGGGTGCGCCGATTGTCCACCGCGCAGGGTTTGCCATCGGACGAGGTATTGTGCGTGGTGATGGGCAGGCACGGCGATGTCTGGCTCGGATCACGGGGTGCCGGGCTCACCCACTACCACGGTGAAGCCCTGTCCACCTTCCGTGGCATCAGACCGATCAGCATGGCCGAGGACCCGCAAGGCATATTGTGGCTGGGCACGACGGGGGGACTGGCGCGTTTTGATGGGCAAGGCTTCAGTGAACAACGCACCGGGTCCGGTACACCGGGGTGGGTCTACTCGGTAAGTATCGATCCCCTGGGACGTGCAGGTTTCGGCAGGAACATGATCGACCCCCGTGTGAACGGGATCAGCTGGTTCGATGGTGCGCGTTACCACGTGACGAGCGTACCCGATGACCGGAAATTCCCCGACATCTTCTGGACGCTTCATGACCACCACGGTCACCTTTGGGTCGGGGGGCGACGGGGCGTGGAACGTTATGCCGATGGCCAGCGCACCAGTTACACCACGGGTCAGGGACTCGGGAGCGACCTGATCCTCTCACTCGCCGAGGACGGGCACGGATCCATTTGGGCAGGTACGGACGGCGGGGGCGTTTCGCGCATCGACAGCACGCGGGTGACCACCTGGACCACGGAACAAGGGTTGCCCAACAACGTGGTTTGGACCGTTCTGGACGAAGGTCGCGGGACGATGTGGATGACCACCTTGGCAGGACTCTGCCGCTTCGATGGCCGGACTTTTCTCACGTTCGGTACGCAGCAGGGCCTGCCCGACGACATTGTCAATCAGGCGCTGCTCGCCAGGGACCGCAAGGCGTTGTATGTGGGCACGCTCAATGGCCTCGCGGTGATCACCGGCTGGAGGGATCGCGCCGGGCACATACGACCCTGCGATGCGTTCACCGGCCTGTCGAACGATTCCCTCGCTGCGTACGAACCGGTCGTTGAGGTCTACAACGCGTCCACCGGCTTCCCGGTAAAGGACATCCAGACCGCGGAGCATTCAATTTTTGAGGACAGCAAAGGGATCGTGTGGGTCGCCACGGGGAGCGACAAGACCGGACTCGTGCGACTGGATCGTGCGGCACTCCAGCCTGATACGGTCCCGTTGACCGTACAGCTGATGGAGGTGACACTCGGGAACGAGCGCGTTTGTTGGTACGACCTCCTGGCAGGATGCGACAGTACTACGCTCGCACAGCAGGAGAAATGCACCTTCGGAAGGAGCATGACGAAGGATGAGCGTGAAGCGGTACGAACAAGGCTCTCCGGCGTGACTTTCAATGCGATCAGCCCGTTCTTCGCCGTACCGCGATCGCTCGTGCTCGACCACGCGAACGATCGCATCGCGTTCAGGTTTTCGGGTATCGAGACCTCGCGCCCCGAGGTGGTGCTGTACCAGTACATGCTGGAAGGTTATGATGAGGACTGGAGCGCCCCGGCTCGAACGAGCCGTGCCACATACGGGAACATCAACGAAGGCGAATACGTCTTCAAGGTAAAAGCGAAGAACACGGCCGGGATCTGGAGCGCACCTTTGGAGTACCGCTTCAGCGTGCTGCCGCCATGGCATCGTACATGGTGGGCATATGCGCTGTACGTGCTGGCTGTTGGCGGAGGCACCGTGCTGTACATCCGGCTTCGACTCGCGGCATTGAAACGCCAGAAGGCGGTGCTGGAGCGTACCGTGGATGAGCGCACCGTGGAATTGCGGCACAAGAAGGAGGAAGCGGACCAGCAGCGGCAGCGGGCCGAGTTGAGCGAAAAGGCCAAGGAGCAGTTCCTCGCCAACATGAGCCATGAGATCCGTACACCCATGAACGCCATCATGGGCATGAGCGACATCCTGAAGAACCGACCGCACCCGCCGGAACAGGACAAGTTCCTCCATGCCATCACCCAGAGCAGCGAGAACCTGCTCGTCATCATCAACGACATCCTCGACCTGACCAAGATCGACGCCGGGCGTTTCGAATTCGAGGCTATACCGTTCGAGCCGCGCACCGTGCTCGGGAATGTGGGGGACATCCTGCAGTTCAAGGCTGAAGGGAAGGGACTCGCGCTCGCACTGGAGGTCGATGATGCGGTCCCTGAGAAGCTGATCGGTGATCCGACCCGATTGAACCAGATCGTGATGAACCTTGCCGGCAACGCCGTGAAATTCACGGAGCGGGGAGGTGTGACCATCCGTGCCTCCATCGCGGAGCGGTCCATCGATCGCTGTTCGCTCGTTGTCGCGGTCAGCGACACGGGCATCGGCATTCCGGAGGACCGGCTGGAAAAGATATTCGAGGAGTTCACGCAGGCATACAGCGACACCACACGGAAGTATGGTGGTACCGGCTTGGGGCTCACCATCAGCAAACGGCTCGCTGAATTGCAGGGAGGAAGCATATCAGTGACCAGCCAGCGCGACAAAGGCAGCACGTTCACGGTGGCGATCCCCTATGGCCTGGGGTGATACCGTGCGCCAGGACCACATTCAACCCGATGGTTACTGAGACGGCCAGAAAGAACCGGTCGGTCCCGGGTTCAAGGGTGCGAGGGTGCAAGAGTCACGACTCTCGCACCCTCGCACTTTCGCACCCCATGGTTCATTCTGATCACGATAGTCGAGAGATCGGATCTTCATCACCGGCTCAGTATTACTGTTCGGAACATCCGATCGTGGATGGATCCTTTGGTCGCCGCATATACGGCTTCGGGGATGGGCGTAGTTTTCTCACCACAAGAACAACCACATGAGAACAAGCCCTACCCTTGTAGCCTTTCTTGGCATCCTGCCATGTGCAACCCTCTGCGGCCAGGTCACCCTCAGCAGCGGCACGGCGGATCCCTCCGCCGGCGATGCGCTCACCCTGTCCACATGCTCCTGGGTGGATCCCGGGCCCGCCGGCACGAACATCACCTGGGCCCAGCCCGACCTGGAGGTGCTCTCCACCAACGTTTCCAACTACGTCTCGGTGGCCTCCACGGGGCTGGCGGGAACCTATCCCAATGCAACGGTAGCGTATGATGGGGGTGGAGGCACGTACCTCTTCTATCGGGAGGCCGCCACCGGCTACGAGCAGGACGGTTTCGTCCTGAACATGTATTCGGCCACGTGTTCGGACCGGCTGCTCCTGCTTCCTTATCCCCTGAGCTACGGCAACACCTGGTCGGACAATGCGACATGCACCGTGACCGACGGATCCACGTCCTGGGCGCGCACCATGAGCGTGACCGGTACAGCCGATGGATGGGGGAGCATCATCCTTCCCGCTGGCACGGTGACGAACGTGCTGCGGGTGCATTGGGTGGAGAACATGGTGGACAACCAATATGATCCGCCTTCCACCACCGTCTTCGACTACTATTCCTGGTATCGTCCTGAGACGCCCGGTCCTGTCTTTTCCACCTCCAACATCGATGTGACCATCTTCGGCTTCTCTACCAGTGATTCGAGCTCCACGCTGTTGGATCTGAGCGCGATCGGCATGCAGGAGGTGCTCGACCATGCGATCGGGGTGCGGGTGATGCCCAACCCGGTTCCGGATCGTGCGGAGGTGGTCTTCGGCCTCGGTGCGGGAGAGCGTGCGACCATCGAGTTGCTCGACGTTTCCGGTCGAGTTGTCCGCACCAGCACACGGGCCATCCAGGTGTCCGGTGCGCAGCGTGAGTTCATCGACATGGTCGCGCTTCCGGCCGGGGCATACGTGGTGCGGATCACCGATGGCCGTGGTGCCTATGGAACAAGTCGCGTGGTGAAGCGCTGAGCGCCCGGCCCCCTTGGAACAGGAGTTCGACCGCACAGGCACGCGGTCGCGCGGGATCCTGCATGCAGTGATCCGAAACCGGGGTGGGCAGAATTCCGCATCTTCACCACCCCTCTTTTACACCCATGGCATTCCCCACCGACCTCGAGATCGCCCAAAAGGCCACCCTGCAACCCATCACCGCCATCGGCGAAAAACTCGGCATTCCCGCTGATCGCCTGGAGAACTACGGCCGCTACAAGGCCAAGCTCCCACTGGACCTGATCGATGAAGGCAAGGTGAAGAAGAGCAAATTGATCCTGATGACGGCCCTATCGCCCACGCCGGCGGGCGAGGGCAAGACCACCACCACCGTTGGCCTGGTGGAAGGCCTGAACAAGATCGGCAAGAAGGCCATGGCCGTGCTGCGCGAACCTTCGTTGGGGCCCGTCTTCGGTATGAAGGGCGGCGCGGCCGGTGGCGGCTACGCCCAAGTGGTGCCCATGGAGGACATCAACCTGCACTTCACCGGCGACTTCGCAGCCATCGAGAAAGCCAACAACCTTCTGGCCGCCCTGATCGACAACAACCTCCAGAGCAAGACCAAGAACCTGCGCATCGATGCACGCACCATCGCTTGGAAACGCGTGATGGACATGAACGATCGCTCCTTGCGCGACATCGTCATCGGCCTGGGCGGCACCGGCAACGGCATCCCGCGCCAGGACGGCTTCAACATCACCGCCGCCAGCGAGGTGATGGCCATCCTGTGCCTGGCCACCGGCTACGAGGATCTGAAGCAGCGCTTGGGCAACATCTTCGTGGGCAACAGTCACAACCCCGAAAAGAAGTACATCTACGCCCGCGACCTCAACGCGCAAGGCGCCATGGCGCTGCTGCTGAAGGACGCCATCAAGCCCAACCTGGTGCAGACCATGGAGGGCAATCCGGCCATCCTGCACGGTGGGCCCTTCGCCAACATCGCGCAGGGCGTGAACAGCGTGCTGGGCACCAAGATGGGCCTGAGCCTGGCTGATTATGTGGTGACCGAGGCCGGCTTCGGTGCGGACCTCGGCGCGGAGAAATTCTACGACATCAAGTGCCGCGCAGCAGGCATCGCCCCGCATGCCACCGTGATCGTGGCCACCATCCGCGCGCTGCGCTACCAGGGCGGCGCCCCCATCAAGGAGGTGAACAACGCATCGGTGGAACGCGTGTCCAAAGGCATGGCCAACCTGATGCGCCACATCGAGAACACGGCCAAGTTCGGCATGAAGGCCGTGGTGGCCATCAACCATTTCCCCACGGACACCGACGCGGAGATCAAGGTGGTGCAGGACCTGTGCCGTACCGTGGGCGTGGATGCCGTATTGGCCAAGGGATTCGCCGAAGGTGGCAAAGGCATGACCGACCTGGCCCAGGCCGTGGTGCGCGTGGTGGAGAAAGGCGAGTCGAAATTCAAGGTGCTGTACGACCTGGAGCAGCCCATTGAGAAGAAGGTGGAGGTCATCGCCAAGGAGATCTACCGCGCCAAGAGTATCACGTACAGCGAGGGCGCACGCACCATGTTGCGCCGCATCCAGAACCTGGGTCTGGAGCACCTGCCGGTGTGCATCGCCAAAACCCAGTACAGTTTCAGCGACGACCCCACCAAGTTGGGTGCCGCCACCGACCACGAGATCACCGTGAACGACATCGAGATCGCCGCTGGCGCCGGATTCGTGGTGCCCATTCTCGGCAAAATGATGCGCATGCCCGGCCTGCCCGAAACACCCGCCAGCGAGCACATGGACATCGACGCCAACGGCGTGGTCACGGGGTTGAGCTGAGAAAAGCCGGGCTTTTCGGGTGACGCGGGCTTCAAGGACCTTGAAGTCTGACCAGAGCGCCAGGAAAGTACAAATCCTGTCCTACAACGATGCCATGAAGCATCATTTGTGGAATACATACTGAAATTATTGTATTTCCGGATCGGCTCCCGTTCCTCCTCGGATCGGTCAACAATGATCCGTTGTTCAGACCAGGAACAGGCCGTCAACCGCTCAAGGAGGGGACTTCAGGTTCGAGAACCGGCCACCGGGCGCGGACCGGCCGATGCGGTCCGTGCTGCTTCATGCACTGAAGCCGGATGGACTTCAGAACTGGCTCACCAGAAGTGCGAGCGCGGTGAGGGCGATGAGCAGCGCGAAGGCCAGCAGGTTGCCGCGTTGGTTGTACAGGGTCGTGTTCATGGTCGGTCGTCCTTTCTTGGCATGAAGACGTTGTCGTGGACAAAAGGTGGCCCGGCACGCTTGTGAAATTGTGGTAAAGCGCGGTGGCGCAGGATCCACGGGCCCAGCGGCCGGGTGCGATGCGGGGCCTTGCTATCGGACCCGGATGCGTTGCCTCAGGTCCATCAGCTCCGTATTCGCGGTGCGCCCGCGTTCATCGGCGCTGAATTCGGGACGCAGCCGGTCGATGAACCAGCTCTCCACCTCACCCTTGCCCTTGATGTTCACCTTGCCGCGCGCCTCGCTGATCACGTAGGCCTCCACGTGCCGCATCACGTTGCCGGTCACGTTCACACGGCCGGGCGCGCCGTTGCTTTCCATGCGGCTGGCCAGGTTCACCGTGTCGCCCCACACGTCGTAGGCGAATTTCTTCTCGCCCACCACCCCGGCGATCAGCGGGCCGCTGTTCAGCCCGATGCGGATGGGCCAGGCCGGATCGCCCTCGCAGATGCGCTGCGCATTGATGCTGTCCACCACGCTGAGCATCTCCAGGGCCATGAGCACCGCATCCAGGGCGTGTGTGGGGCTGGGCTCGGGAACGCCACTGGCGCACATGTACGCATCGCCGATGGTCTTGATCTTCTCGGTGCCGTACTTGTCCGTGATGCGGTCGAAGGCCCGGAAGAAGCGGTCCAGTTCGGTAACGATACCGGTGTCCTCGTATTGCTCGCTCAGCACGGTGAAGCCTTGGAAGTCGCTGAAGAGCACGGTGCAATCCGAATAGCTCCGCGCCTGTGCCGAGCCGTGCTTCTTCAGTTCCGCGGCCGTGGTCTCGGGCAGGATGTTCAACAGCAAGGTGTCGCTGCGGTGCTTTTCCTCGGTCAGTTCCTGCGTGCGCGTGGCCACGATGCGTTCCAGCCGTTCGCGTGCCTTGCGCTGTCGGCGATCGCGCAGGCGCTGCACCCCGATGAAGCCGAGCAGCAGCACGGCCGCACCCGTTGCGCGGAAGGGCGTGGTGGCCCAGAACGGCGGTGTGATCACGAAGGCGAAGCGCGCCGGCTCGTCGTTCCAGACCCCGCTGCCGTTGCGCGCTTTTACCAGGAAGGTGTATTCACCCGGCTCCAGTCCACTGAAGGTGACCTGGTCCTCACGGATGATCGGCGACCAGTCCGCATCGCGGCCGTCCAGCTTGTATTGGAATCGGACTTTCTCGGGGTAGGCGAGCGACAGGCCGCTGAAGGAGAAGGTGAGGTGGTTCTTCGCGTGGGGCAGCCGCAGCGCGATCGGAAGCCCATCACGACCGATGGAATCGCACCAGGGCGCCCAGTCCGGGTGCTCGAAGAAGAGCGTAAGGTCGATGATGCGGGTGCGCGGGGGCACGGGATCCATGAGCACCTTGCGCGGGTCGAAGCGGATGGTACCTCGCGTGGTACCGAACCACAGGGAGCTGTCCGCATCGAGCATGCACGCGTTCGGCATGGCCTCGATCCCCGGGAAGCTTTCTGCGGTCCCGTAGGACGTGATATCGATGACCTGCTCCTGCAGCTCGTCCAGCTCGAACAGGTGGAAACCACGGTCCGTACCCACCCAGAGGTTCTGGTACGCATCGAGCAGGAGCTGGCGGATGCGGTCACTGGCCAGGCCGCTCTCCTTGGTCCAGCGTTGTGTGGTGCCGTTCCGGTAGCGCACCACGCCGGCATCCGCAGTGCCGATCCAGACATTGTCCGCACGGTCCACGGCGAGGCAGGTGATGTCCTCCTTGCCGGCATGGAAGATCGGCGTCCAGTTGGCGGCGCTGTTGTCCAAGGGGGCTGCGTACAGCCCCTGATGGGTGCCGATCAGGATCGAGTCGCCGTGGAACGCCAGGGCACACGCAGCAAGGGTATCCTGCCCCACGTGCAACCACTCGCTGGTCGGGGCGATCGTGATCAGCCCTTTTCCGGTGGCGGCCCAGGAGCTGCCACGGACATCGGTGAGCGCGGCGAAGACCGGGGCTTCTTGGTAGATGAAGGGCCCGATGGAGGGGTTCTCGTGCGGGGATCCGAAACCTTCCAAGTGGAAGATCCCTTCATCGTTCCCGGCATAGAGTTGCTTTTTTCCCGGGCCCATGATCGCTCGAATGGTGCCGCCGGGCCACAGGCCCTCCAATGACCCTGTGATGCCCGCCGGGAGGTGCGCGTAAGCGATGCCGTTCTCGCCGGCCATGATGCGCAGGTCGCCTGCAGCGGAGCGATACATGGACATGACCTTCGCATAGGAACCGCCCTCCCGGCCGAATTGGAGCACAGCGTCGCTGATGTACCGGTTCAGGCCCCCTTGACGGGTGCCGATCCACATCACACCGCTGCTGTCTTCGAAAAGACAGGTGATGTCGTTGCTGCCCAGTCCATTTCCCCAGTAGAGTTTGAACAGCGGTTCCGGGGCCTTCCGCTGAGGAAAGACCTGTACGCCGGTTTCGGTCCCCTGCCAGTACCGGTTCGTTCGTGGCGATACCAATGTGCAGGTGGTACGGAGTCCATCGTCGACACCGGGTATTGCGGTTGGCGGCATGGCAAGCGGTGTGGGGATCGGGAAACTCGAGCCCAATGGCACGTCCCTGAAATTCCGGCCATCGAATCGGCAGTCCCCGCCATCGGTCCGCACCCACAGGAACCCGGTGCTGTCCTGCGCGATGGCTGTTACCGTGCTGCCGGGCAGGCCGTCCTCCACCCCGAACACACGGATGTCGTATTGCTGCGCCATGGCTCGCAGGACGAGCAGACACAGGCATGGCAGGGCGATCGTGCGGAGGAAGAGCATGCAGGGTGATCGTGATCGACGGCCGCACGAACTTCTCCTTTTTTTCCACCGGGCGAACCGATCAACAGGATAAGCATTAACTTCGGGCGTCTCCAAAACCAAGCGGCCATGAACATCACTTTCAACGAGCTCCGGAACATCAAGGACAGCCTGCCCGATGGCAGCATCCACCGCATTGCGCGGGAACTGGACCTGAACGTGGAAACGGTCTGGAACTACTTCGGTGGGTACTCACATCCGGGCGGTAGGCCCATGGGTGTGCATTTGGAAGGCGGTGCGAATGGTGGCGTGGTTGCGTTGGACGACACACGGATCCTGGACATGGCGCGCCGGATCCTGGATGAGGTTCCGCATCACGCGTAGCGCTCAAGGATACCGCCCGAACGGGAACCCGCGCCAGGGCGGTGGATGAGGCTTATCCCTTTGATGGGGTCGGGTATACATGTGAGTTGACGAACAGCCGACGGGCTGTGGGACGGTCCGTATCGCGCACGGTATGTACGTTGGAAGGTGGGGCGAAAATGCCGTTCAGCGCTCCACCACTTTGAACTCCACTCGCCGGTTGGTGGCCCGGTCCACTTCGGTGATCCCCTTGGCCAACGGCATCGTTTCGCCGTAGCCTTTCCAGGTGATCCGCTGGGCGTCCACTTTCTCCTTGATCAACCAGTAGGCCACGGCCTTGGCGCGGGCCTCGCTCAGCTTCAGGTTGTAATCGTCGGCTCCCTGATCGTCCGTATGTGCCCCGATCTCGATGCGCATGAGCGGGTAGTCGGTGAGCAGGTCGAGGACGGTCTCGAGCTCATCCTTGCTTTCCGGTTTCAATTCCGCCTTGTCGAAGTCGAACTGGATGTTGTCCAGCCGGATGTGCTTGCCCACTTCCGGCTCCACATGGAGAATGTCGACCTGCTTGCTGCTCACGTGATCGACCACGCGGGGCTTGGGCGGGGGCGGTTCGCAGATACCCGGGAGCGGTGATGTTTTCGCACCCTGCGGCGCCAGGCGGATGTTCACGTCATCAATGAAATAGTAGGCGCCACGCTCGCCTTCGGGCATCTTCTCATTGCGTGTGAGTTGGTCGGTGCAGAAGTTGCCGATGAGCACGAAACGTTCATCGCCCTTCGCCTCGATCACCCCGCTCACCTTGTGCCAGCCATTGCGGATCACGTCTTCTTCGCGCACCTGTGCGGGGAAGTAGAGCGGCAGGCAGTCGCGCGTCTTCACGGCCACCGGGCTCAGGTACATGCCCATGTTGTTCGAGGCCACGTTGCTGAAGACCGCGCGCAGGGTCCAGAATTCGCACACGTACAAGCGGCCTGCTTCGAGCGCCTCGGGCAATTCGATCTGGAGGTACTCGTGCCAGTAGGTGGGGGTGTTGCCTTTGCCGTAGATCTTGATGCCGGCCATGGCATCGCCGCTGTGCGGGGTCGCGCGTCCTTTGGACTTCTTGGCGGGATGGCTCCAGCAGTCGGGATCGGCCTTCAGGCTGAAGTGGTCGGGTGTGGTCTCGGTGGGCGAATTCCATGCGATCATCACCTCTTCACCGAACTTGCGTGCCTCCTGCGTCCACGCGCATTGTTGCCGCTTCACCAGTTCGAAGCCCGGGTTGGGCACCAGGTTGGGCATGGTGTCGTTGTTCAGGGTGCGCTGGAGCATGCTTTGCCCGTTCACGACGGTGGCCATGCACACGAGTGTGATGGGAAGGATCATTCGGATCATGCCGCGAAATAACCTGCGCCGGTCGCGGTTCTCCCGGCACTTCAGTGCAAGGATCAACAAGCCGATCGTGGATGGAGCGACCGGTCAGCTCCGCATCCAGTTGGCGATGACGCGCCCGCCCATCGGCGTCATCACGCTTTCGGGGTGGAATTGTACCCCGCAGGTATTGAACCGGTGGTGCCGCACGGCCATGATCACGCCCTCGGCGCTGCACGCGGTGGTGCAGAGGTCCGCGGGAAGGGTTGTCGGGTCCACGGCCCAACTGTGGTACAGGCCCACGTTGAATGGCGAGGACAGACCGGAGAAGAGCGGGTCGTGTGGTTCCTCCGGGAAACAAGGGACCTCCATGCCGTGCATCACACGGGTCTGATTGTACAGCGAACCACCGCAGGTCTCGACGATCGCCTGCATGCCGAGGCAGACCCCGAGAATGGGATGGGTGGGCATGAGCGCACGCAGCAGATCCATCAGGATCCCCGCTTCACACGGCAGGCCCGGGCCGGGCGACAGCACGATCCGATCGTACCGCGCTGCCTCGTTCACCGTGATCCCGTCATTCAGGAACACGTCCACTGAAGCGTACGGCGCCAGCAGGTGGTGCAGGTTCCACGTGAATGAATCGTAATTGTCCAGGAGCAGGATACGCATCGCGGGATCGGAGCTGCATGATGGTCCAAGGTGCCGGGGAGGTCCGTGCATTCCGGAGCACGACCGGTGGCGATGATACTCAATTGTCGGTTTTTCGGGATCCGCCGATCCAGCCCAGGTGCGTGTGCTGGAAGTGATCACCGAATTTCAGTCCGAAGCCGAGCATCCGGTCCAGGGCCGAATGTCCGTACAGGATCAGGCCGGCCAGGAAATACCCGCTCTGCACGTTGGCGAGCATGTTCGCCATCTCGACGACAAGACCGATGAGCATCAACAGGAGGGCGATGCCTTTGTGATGTGTGAGGTTGTACGTGAACGCACCGGTACGTGTCCCGACCAGGTAACCGACCATGCCGATATCCGGTCCCAGCAGGAGCAAGGGATACACCCACCAAGCGGCCCCCTTCATCACGAGCACGAGCAGGATGAGCAGGAACTGGGCGAGTTCTTCGAGGCGGAGGAGGTACTTCATTTCCCGGTGCGGATCGGTAGGAAGAGTGGACGGTCAGCGGTAGCGGAACGGGATCGCGTTTCTCACCATTCGATACCGACGGGGCAGTGATCGCTGCCCATCACCTCGTTGAGGATGAAGGCGTTCTTCACCTGCTTCTCGAAGCCCTTGTTCACCAGCACATAATCGATGCGCCAGCCCACGTTCTTGGCGCGTGCGCCCAAGCGCTGGCTCCACCAGCTGTACTTCACAACCCCGGGGTGCAGGTGGCGGAACGTGTCGACCCAACCGGTATCGAGCAGGGACGAGAGCCCGTCGATCTCCTGCTGGGTGTAGCCGCTGGTCTTGTTGTAGTTCTCCTTGGGCCGTGCGATGTCGATGGGTTGATGGGCCACGTTGAGGTCGCCGGTGACGATGACGGGCAGCTTCCCTGTTGCCAGGTTGTTCACGTATGCGCGGAAGGCGGCATCCCATTTCTCCCGATAGCTGAGGCGTTTCAATCCTTCGCCGCTGTTCGGGGTGTACACGCAGACCGTCACCACATCCTTGAACACGCAGGTGACCACGCGGCCCTCGTCGTCATGCTCGTTCACGCCGATCCCCCGCTGAACATCCAGGGGCTTTTCCTTGCTGGCGATGGCCGTACCGCTGTATCCTGCCTTGAGCGCACCGTTCGCGTGGACGTGGTAACCGTTCACCCCGCCCAACGCGGTGGCCACCTGCTCGGGGGTGGCCTTGGTTTCCTGGAAACAGACGATGTCGGCGTCCAACTGGTGGAGTGTCGCGTGCAGACCCTTGCCCACACTGGCCCGGATACCGTTGACGTTGAAAGAGATCAGCTTCATGGCGCAAAGGTGGTCCTTCGCTCCGATCCCGGCGATGAGCGTGCGGGAGGATGTGGGCATGGGAGCGATGGGGCTCTTGGAGGTTGCGGATCGTGCCGCTGGTGTATCATCGCCGCATGGACGTATTCACGCTGGCGGTGATCGCATGGATGTTGGTGGCCGTTGTGACGATGCCGGTGTTGCTGCGCGTACGGGCGCCGTACGGTCGGCACGTCAAACCCGGTTGGGGTCCCACGGTTGATAACCGCTGGGGCTGGTTCATCATGGAACTGCCCGCACTGGTGCTCATGCCCTTGCTCACGATCCTGGGTCCAAGAGATAAGGATACGCTCACCTGGCTGCTCACCGGCCTCTGGTGCGCACACTACGTCAATCGCACGTTGATCTTCCCGTTCAGGTTGCACACGCGGGGCAAGCGCATGCCGCTGGCCATCGTTCTCAGCGGCATCGGATTCAACGCCATCAATGGGGGGCTGAATGGCTGGTGGCTGGGTTTTACGGCCCCACCTGACCGGGGCTTCCCGGATGTGCTGTCGGTGTTGGGCATCGTGCTCTTCGCCGCAGGCATGGGGATCAATCACTGGGCCGATACCCGACTGATCGACCTGCGGGCCATTGGCGACGGCTATCAGATCCCACGCGGGGGACCGTTCGAGCGCATCAGTTGCCCCAATCATTTCGGCGAGATCCTGGAGTGGTGGGGCTTCGCCTTGGCCGCATGGTCGTTGCCATCGCTCTCCTTCGCCATCTGGACCTTCTGCAACCTGGCCCCACGCGCGCGGAACCACCATGCGTGGTACCGTGAGCACTTTCCCGATTATCCGCCGGGGCGAAGGGCGGTGATACCTTTTATCTGGTAGCATGCGGATCGCCATGACAGGTGCCAACGGGCACATCGGAACGGTTCTTTCCACCTTGATGCACGGTGCGGGCCACGAGCTGCGCCTGCTTGCGCACCAGCGCACCGACGGCATCGGCCACCTCGGCGCCGAACTTGTGCGGGGTGATGTGCTGGACCCGGCCGCTATGGATCGCTTGGTGCGGGATTGCGAGGTCGTGGCACACCTGGCCGCGCGCATCAGCATCGACAGCAACAACGATCCACTGGTACGTCCGGTCAATGTGGACGGTACGCGCAACGTGGTGGAGGCCTGCTTACGGAACGGCGTGGGGCGCCTCGTGCATTTCAGCAGCATCCACAGCTACAACGCCCACCCACGGAACGAGCCCTTGGACGAACTGCGGGCTCCCACCGCGGCCACCTCACCGACCTATGATCGCAGCAAGGCGTCGGCGGACGTGGTGGTGCTTGATGCCGTGCGGGACAAAGGACTGGACGCGGTGATCCTGGCGCCCACCTCGGTGTTCGGCCCGATGGACCATGGACCCTCGTTGCTGGGCCGTGCCATCGCCGACCTGCACAACGGGCGCATACCACTGCTTCCGCCCGGGGGATACGACTTCGTGGACGTGCGTGATGTAGCCGCCGCTGCGATGAGCGCGCTGACGAGGGGGGCAACGGGACAGAAGTACCTCTTGAGTGGCCAGTACCGCACCGTGCGGGAACTGGCGGCGGCCATCGGTCGCATCACCGGGAAACGGGTAGTTCAACGGGTGATGCCCGCCAGCGTGCTGCGCGCACTGATCCCCTTCTTCCGTGTGCAGGCACGTCTCGCCGGGCGCACACCGTTGGTCACGCATGAGGCGTTGAACGCGCTGACCGAAGGGCATCCGGACATCCGCAACACCAAGGCCCGGGCGGAGTTGGAGTTCCGGCCGCGCGGTTTCGAGGAGACGCTGACCGATACCCTGGAATGGATGCGGGGAGCCGACCTGCTGAACGGATAGCATATCCCCCATTCGGGGGAGCGGCCGACCATAGCAATAGACATCCGTCCCAATTGCCCAGAGGAATGAAAAAGACTTGTCACGGTGAGCCTGCCGAACCGGTCCTTGCTTCGCCGTAGCGGCTACGCAAAGGCGCGGTCGACGGGCTCACCGTGACATTCAATAGGACTTACGACGGAGGTCGAATATCGCTATTTCTGGGTATTGCATGACCCGATAGGGGTGCGGAACATTGCACCGCAGATCGGATGGCCCTGGTGGAGCGGGGCTGTCACCTGAACGACCCAGCGATCGGCTTGGAGCACGGCCACCTGGTAGCGGCCCCTCGTGAACGAAGGTTCACGGGGGGCTTTCGTTCCGGGATCCAGGATGCCGGTCCCGCCGCAACAAGGTTCTCCGCCCGATCCTCCTCCCATGAACAGGGGCCAGGAGCTGATCCGCTCAGCGAACCTTGAGGATGTTCCGCACCTGCTGGCGGCTCTCGTTCTGTAAACGGCAGTAGTAGACGCCAGCAGGCAGCTCTCCCAGATCGGCACTCAGGGTATGGTTGCCTGGAGCCATGGGGGCGTTCAGCAGGGTGGTCATCAGCTTGCCGCTCTCATTGTACACCTGCACGAGCACACGGCCACCGTTTGCCACGTAGTTCACTGTGATCCTGTCGGTGAACGGGCTCGGGTACACGCTGAGCAATCCGTCCCCTGCGCGCTGGTTCTGCTCATGCACGCCGATGTTGATGCATCCCTCCGGATCGACCAGTGCCAACGGCTGGTAGGTGTCCAACAGTACCTGATCGGTCTCTTCGGGCTGCAGGCAGAACCAGTCGGTCAGTATGGAGGCGTACACCGATCGGAAATCATACTGCATGGCCAGGTTGGTCTGCACCGAGGTGTCCACCGGGATCTCCGGGTTGGTCCCCAACATGCCGGGGATCACCTTGCTGCCGAAGAGGAACATGGGTTGGGCACTGCCGTGGTCGGTGCCGATGCTCGCATTGCTCACGATGCGCCGTCCGAATTCGCTGAAGGTCATGCCGAGCACCCTGTCCTCCAGGCCCAAGCCGGCCAGATCATTCTGGAAAGCATGGATCGCATTGTTGAGGCCTTGCAACAAGTTGGCGTGCGTGCCCAGTGTGTGGTCGCTCTCCTGCACCTGTTCGGCATGCGTATCGAACCCGGTAAGGCTTACCCAATAGATGCGGGTCTTGAGGCCACCGCAGATCAATTGGGCCACGATCCGCAGGGCCTGCCCCAGTTTGGCGCCCGGGGTGGTCCCTTCGGGATAAGGCCCATGGGCGCAACCCATCTGCGCGGCCGCGTTGATCACGTCGCCGTACAGGTCGGTCTGCTCCTGCACGGTGCGGACCAGGCCGAGTTTGTTCCCGCTGCAGAGGGCGCTGAGCGGGTCGTTGTAGATGTTGCCGGACAGGTCGAGCGGGTCGTCGGTGTTCACGATGGCTGTACCCATGCTCAACCCCAGATACTGCAATGCGGGTCCCACGGGACCGCCGATGCGGATCGCCAGCGGGTCGGGCATCTCCGCGTTCGGGTATCCCGATGGGTAGTTCGGGTACTCCAGGTTCAAGTAACGGCCCGTCCAGCCGCTGTTCAATATCTGGTCGTGATCGGCCCCGGTCTCCCAGATGTCCGTGGCGCGGAAGTGCGAGTAGTTCGGTTCGGGATAACTGACGCCCTGCACGATGGACAGCTTGCCATCATTCCACATGCTCTGCAAGCCCCCCAAGGCGGGGTGCAGCCCGGTGCCGTCCAGCCCGCTCAGGGGGAGCACGGCGCTCTCGGGTATGATCACGTGCGGCCGGACGGAGGAAAGGATACCGTACTGGTCCAACGGGATCACCGTGTTCAATCCGTCGTTGCCACCGTACAACTGCACCACCACGAGCACGCGGTCGCCCAGGTCGCGCGAGCCCAGTGCCCGCAACAAGGGGCTGCTGAAGCCGCGCACACTCATGCCGCCGATGGTGGCGATGGATGTGGCGCGGAGGAATCGTCTGCGGTCCATGGCTTCAGAACAGTTGTATCTCGGCCGCTCCACGCATGTCGTTGAACAGGGCTTGCAGCATCACGGGAACGAGCTGCGCGGCCATGTCGGTGGTCTGCGGGTCGGCCACGTAGGTGGTGTACGCGTAGGTCCAGTACAGGTCATTCGTCTGGCCGAAGAGCAGGAAGGATGACTTCAATTGGTCGCGCACGGCAGCGGATATGGGCACGGCGAAAAGCAGGTCGGCGGCCTCCTGCACCAGTACGTTCGGGTCCGCGGGGTCGCTGAACTGGGCGACCACGGCGAGCAGGTCGGCCTTGAATTCCAGGTTCTGGCTGGACGGTTCGTACATGTTCCCGTCGGTGGTGAACCCGGCGAACAGGATCGCGGCCAAGGTGTTGCTGCGCGCGGGGTACGAGGTGGTGTCCATCCAGATCTCGTCGTACTGGGGAAACTGGTGATAGGCGGGCCAGCCGGCCACGTTGGGAGGTTGGAAGAGCGGCTGTCCGCAGTAGGCCACCAAACTGTACACCTGCATCCAGCCGGCATAACGGGCTTCCAATTGTGCGGCAGTGGGGTAGGGGAAGTCCAGGCGGCGCAGGTTCCCCACCACCAGGTCCACCGGGGGTTGGATCATGCAGGCACGCACATCGGTGCTGAAGAAATGATCGCTGGTGAGCAGCGCTTCCATCACGATGCGCATCTGGTCCGGCGCGCCCGCGTTGTCCCGGAAGAGCTCGGCCAGCGGTGCGATCACTCCGGTCTCAACGGCCTCGCTGATCCCGCCATGTACAAAGAATCGGTACAATTTTCGGCATACGTGCAGGGAGGCCTCCTCCTTCGCCATGATCATGTCCAGCAGCGCATTCAACTCGGTCTCGCCCGCATCGGGTCCGGTCTGCCCGCTGATCACGGTATTGTTGAAAAAGGCGCTGAAGGTCTTGTCCCCGCTGTCGTGAAGGAAGGGCACGAAGATGGTCTGGGGGATGATGGGCTGGCCGCCCTGTTCCACCTGGATCGTCCATCCCGTGAGTACGCGAGCGGCGGTCTGGACATCCTCTTCCGTGTAGCCGGTACCCTCACCCAATGTGAAGAGTTCCATCAGTTCGCGCGCGAAGTTCTCGTCCGGTGCGAAGTAGTTGTTCAGGTATCCGTTCAGGTACAGCAGCATGGCGCCGCTCGTGGCCACGTCGTGTATGAGCTCGCGGAAGTTGCCCGCCGCGTGATCCCGCAACAACTGGTCGTACGCGTACATGAACTCCGGGTTGAACACCGTGGACGCCTCGGTGGGCACGAGGTTGTTCCAGAAAAGGGTGAGTTTTTCGCGCAGTGTCCGGTCCTGTTGTGCGAGCAGGCCGGTGCGCCACGCCACGAGGCTTTCGATGCGTTTACCGCTCACGGTGGGCTCGTCTGCCGTCTGGCGCGGCGTATTTATCCACGTGTTCCCGAAGGGCACGTTCGCGTCGATCAAAGTGGGGTCGGGCGTGTTGCCGTTCAGGAGCCAATAGGTCTTGACGGGCGGTGTGGTATCGTTGCTGAAGGTGAGCAACGCGTCCACCACCTGCTGCAGCGTTTGACCTGCGAAGTGGTCGAGATCGGCGTTGCTGCAACCGAACAGGGTGCGGCGCAGGAGGTGCCGCAGCTCGGTATCGGTGAAGGGGCCGGTGTAAGGGGTGATCGCCATGCCGGTCGTTGTGTGACGAAGGTCGGCAAAATCCGATCGCTTCGCCCAGGAGGTTCATGTGTTTTCAACCTTGGTCAGTGGACGCCGGGTATCGCTGGCGAAGCCGTGTCCGGCTGACCGAAGGCCTTGTCCGTCCCAAGGGTGCGTTGTTTCAGGGGTAGGACCGTTGAAAGGTGTGCCGGTTCGATCACGGCGGAATATTTTCCCACGTACGGCATTTCGGCGCGGATGCGGGCCGGCACTTTGGTCCACCAGAAGGC
>JAFDZE010000025.1:48490-53398 GCA_018267155.1 Bacteroidota bacterium
CCGGGGCTCGTTACGTGCGATGATCGGGTGCGATCAGAGGTTGAAGGTGAGGCCGATGCCGAGCACCTCCTTGAACTGGGTGCCTTTGCCCATGTAGGACACTTTTGCGCCGGTGCTCTCGTCGGTCCTGACCTTGGGCACGCTGATGTCATGGTCGTACAGCAGCAAGGTGTTCAGTGTCGCGCCGAACCACTTGTTCACCTTCAGGGTCCACAATGTTTCCCAGGTCACATCGATGTTCTGCGGGTTGCGGAGGTAGTTGCAGAACAGGTCGCCCCGGGTGAGGAAGGTGAAGTTCTTGCTGATCTCCGTCTGGTACTGCGCCCGTATGTAACCCCCGAGCTCGAACTCGGTGGTGTTGCCGTTCTTCACGCCGTACAGTCGGGTCTCCGGATCGGTGATCCCCTGCCAGAGGTAGGGGTCGTTCACGATCACGAGCTTCATGGTGGCGGGGGAGACGAACGCCGAGAAATGATCGTTGGGCCTATAGTCGAATCCGATACCTGTGATCAGGTAACCAGGTGCCAGGAAGTTGGAGATGCGGCGCGTGGTGGCCGGGTCGCCCGGGAAGCCTTCGGTGAACTGGGTGCGGAACTGGCCGAGCGCGGCGAAATACCAGGGCTTCTTCAGTTCGCGGCCCCACTTGGTGTTGAGTTCGATGCGGTCCTCGGTCTTCAGCGGCGAGCCGTTGTCGAAGCTCTCGCCCTGGTTGGCCAGCAATTGTCCGCCGAAGGCCAGCACCATGGAGTTGGCCCATTCGGTCTTGGCCCCGTGCCGGTTGGCGAAACCGTTGAACATGGCCACGCCACCGATGCTGTTGAAGCCGCCGGCCGCCCAGTTGGTCAGGCTCACCTGGGTAAGGTTGATGTTGGCCACGCCGCCCTTGGTCCACAGCTTGCCGGTGGTATCGGCCGCGGTGCGCGTGGTCATTTCCTTGGCGGCCGCATCGCGCTGGGCCTTGTCCTCCTGGGCGGAGAGGTGGGTGGTGAAGAGTGCAGCGGCGGTACAGGCCGTGACGAAACGGAAGGGGAGGGTGAACTTCCTCGGTCTCATTTGATGGGTGTGGTGTTCGGGGGCTGGTTATGTGCGGGGTGAAAAGGACGGGACCCCGGCATCCGCCCGGGGCCCATCCAGTGGAGCATGGACCACTTATTTGCGCAGTGCGTCGCGGATCTCGGTGAGGAGTTTTTCCTCGGCACTGGGGCCAGGAGGAGGAGGTGCGGGTTCGGCCTTTTTCATGCGATTGATCGCCTTGATCACCATGAACATCACGAAGGCGATCACCAGGAACTCGATCGTCACCGTGAGGAAGGTCCCCCACTTCACGGCCACTTCGGCCACAGCGGGAGTGGTGACCGCACCGGAGGCGTCCTTCACCTCGGCCGCGGCCTTGGTGAGCACCCATTTCTTGTTGTTGAAGTCCACGCCCCCGGTCAATTGACCGACCACCGGCATCACCATGCCGTCGATGAAGGCGGAGGTGATCTTGCCGAATGCCCCGCCCATGACGAAGGCGACGGCCATATCGACCAGGTTGCCTTTCATGGCGAATTCCTTGAACTCTTTCATCATGCCCATGTGCAGGTGGGGTTTTGGTGGTTTTCCGTCTTAGGACGAAGATCGGGTGAGCCGGTCACATCGCGGGCGAAGGTAAAATCCGGCACCGGCAAAGCGATACGGTATGGGATCATGCACATGCTCCAGGTGCAGCGTGTCCGTGGCTCACAGCAGTCGTCCGGCCAGCCACTTCAGCCGCAGTTCCGCCGACTTGGCCTCATACTGCGCCAGCAGCAGGCGGTTCTCCGCGGCGATAAGGCCCTGTTGCACATCGCGGAGCTCCACCGATGTGATCACGCCTATGCGGTAGCTTTCGAGCGCCACGCCCACCTGCGTGCGGATACCCGCGAGGTCGGTCTCCTCCAACAGCACCCGCTGCCGGGCCGTGGAGTAGTCCGACCAGCCATCGAGCACCTGTTGTTCCAACTGGAGTTGTGCCTGTTCGGTGCTGACGCTGGCTTGTTCACGGGTGATCTTCGCCACTTCCAGGGCGCGGTTGGCCTGCAGGCCGCGGAACAGCGGCACATTCACGCGAACGCCGTAGTCCGGTCCAAGTGCTTGGTTGCTTTTCAGGAAGCCCACCGCACTGGTGCTTTTGGTGTAGCCGTAGTTGCCGAAGAGGTCGATGCGCGGAAAGAGCGCCCCGCGCAATTCCTTCACGCTCACATCGGCCAGCAGTTGTTGTTGCCGGGCTTGCTGGACCGCACTGTTGCCCGCTCGGGCGTCCTTCTGCACGGTGGCGAGGTCGAGATCCTCCGGGGCGGGGATCGTGGTCCCCACTTCCGCCGGGGTGTCGGCAGCCCGGCCCAGCAGCGTGTTCAACCGGTTGAAGGCGATGGTCCGTTGTTGCATCAGGCCGAGCAGTGCGGCACTGTCGGCACTGAGATCCAGTCGGGCCTGCACCACCTGCAACCCGCTGCCCGACCCGATGCCATGGGCGGTTCGCGCGATGGTGAGTCGTTCGCGCGAGGTGTGCAGCCCTTCTTGCTGCACGGCCACGGCGCTGTTCAGTTGCACGGCCAGGTAGTAATTCGTCAGCACATCGTACACGGTGCTCTCCATCCGCTGGCGCAGTCCGGTCTTGCCGATCAGTTCCAGGGCCTCCAGCCGGTCCTTCGCGGCGAACATGGCCAGACCGTCGAACACGGTCCAATTCAGGGCCAGCGCACCATCCAGCACGCGGCTGTTGGCGTTGGAGGCCTCGCGCACCTCGCCGCTGAAGAAGGTCTGCTTGGTGCTGCTGTTGTCGAGGCTGTATACGCCGTTGGCATCAACCGTTGGCAGCATGCCGGCGTTGCCGATGTTGTTCATCAATTCACTGGTGCGCGCGTCCAGTTTCGCCAGCCGGATGCCGTGGTTGTGTTCCAGCGCGACCTGCACGGCCTGCTCCGCCGTGAGGAGCTGGGCGGTCAAGGGCAGCACCAAGGCGGCTGCGAGGAAGGTGATGGCGGTCCTCATACGTCAAGCGATGGTGTTGGAGGAGGCGGTTCCCCGGGCGTCTCTTCCTTGGGCGAGTCGGAACCGCTGGCCATGTAGCTGTACAGGGCGGGCACAACGAAGAGCGTAAGCACCAGAGCGAAGAGCAGGCCGCCGATGATGGCCACGCCCATGGGCACGCGGCTCTTGGAGGCGGCGCCCAGGCCCAACGCGATGGGCAGCGATCCGAGGGCCATGGCCAGGGTGGTCATCAGGATGGGGCGGAAGCGCTGGCGTGCGGCATCGGCCACGGCGGGGGTGCGCAGCAGGCCGTGTTCCTGGCGCTGGTTGGCGAATTCCACGATGAGGATACCGTTTTTCGTCACCAGGCCGATGAGCACGATGATGCCGATCTCGCTGAAGATGTTCAGCGTGTGCCCGCCGATCAGCAGGCTGAACAGCGCGCCAGCCATGGCCAAGGGCACGGTGAACATGATGATCAGCGGGTCCACCCAGCTCTCGAACTGGGCGGCGAGGATCAGGAAGATGAGCACCAGGGCGAGCAGGAAGGCGAACAGCAGGCTGCTGGAACTTTCGGCGAATTCCTTGCTGACACCCGCCAGCGTGGTGCTGAAGTCCGCCGGCAGTATATTTTTTGCGATGCGGTCCATGGCGGCGATGCCGTCGCCCAACGTTTTGCCATCCGCCGGGTTGGCGCTCACGGTGGCGCTCACATAGCGGTTGTAGCGGTACAACTGTGGCGGATTGCTGCGCAGGGTGAGCTTCACCAGGTTGTCCATCTGCACGGGTTGGCCCTGGTCGTTGCGCACGTACGCGCTGGTGAGGTCCAACGGCTTGTCGCGGTCGTTGCGCGCGGCCTGGCCGATCACCTCGTACTGCTTGCCTTTGAAGATGAAGTAGCCGTAGCGCTGGCCGCTGAAGTAGAGCTGCAGCGTCCGGGCGATGTCGCGCACGCTGACGCCGAGTGCCTTCGCCCGGTCACGGTCGATCTCCACGTTCAACTCGGGCTTGTTGAACTTCAGGTTGAGGTCCACCACGGAGAAGGCGGGGTCCTGCTGTGCGGCCTCCATGAATTCAGGTATCACCTTGCGCAGGCTCCCGAAATCGGGTGCCTGGATCACGTACTGCACGGGAAGCCCGGCGAAGCGCCCACCGCCGATGGTGGCCTCCTGCACGGCGAAGGTGCGCGCGAAATTGTACTTCTGCGCCAGGGCCATGGTGCGCTTGGCCAGCTCGTCCTGCGAGAGCGTGCGTTCCTCCGGGTCCACCAACGACACGCGGACGAAGCCGGTGTTGGTGCTGGCCGTGGAGCCGAAGCCCGGTGCGGTGACGGAGAGCGTGTTCTCGGTCTCCTTCATCGTGTCCACCAGCTGTATGATGTGTCCGAGGTACTCGTCCATCTTGTCGAAGCTGGTGCCTTCGGGCGCCGTACTCATCATCATGAAGCGGCTCTTGTCCTCATCGGGCGCCAACTCGCTCGGGAGGTTGGTGCCGATCGCCCAGACGGCGAGCCCGCACGCGATCATGATGGGCCAGGTGATCCATCGCCGCTTGAGGAATTTCTCCAGCAGCAGCGCATAGGCATCGGTCAACCGGTTGAAGAAGCGCTCACTGGCCGCATAGAAGCGGCCAGGGTTGGAGCGGTGCTTCAGCCAGCGCGCGCTGAGCATGGGGGTGAGGGTGAGCGAGACCACGGCGCTGATGAGCACGGAGCCGGCCACCACCACGCCGAATTCGCGGAACAGCCGCCCGGTGAGCCCGCTCAGGAAGATCACCGGCAGGAATACCGCCGCCAGGGTGATCGTGGTGCTGATGATGGCGAAGGTGATCTCGCGGCTTCCCTTGTGACCCGCCTCCAGCGGCGGCATGCCACCCTCGATCTTGGTATAAATGTTCTCCAGCACCACGATCGCG
>JAFDZE010000026.1:0-2009 GCA_018267155.1 Bacteroidota bacterium
GCCGGATGGTGGATGCAGACCGAACTGTCGGGAGGGGTTCCGGTGGCATCCCAGCCGCTGTAGGTCACATTGAATTCCGCAGGCGGTTGGCTGTTCAGCCGCAGGAAGAGCATATCGCTGCCTGGGTTCACCGCCAGTTGGGTGGATCCGCTCACGGTCTGGTCCATGGGTCCGTTCTCCGTGGGGTCGCAAACGGGGCTGTCCCAGTTGAACAGGAATACCCACGTGTCGGGCGATCCCCCCCCCAGGCAGTGGTTGGCCGTAAGGAAGTACGGGATGCTGTCGTTCGCGCAGTTGTTCAGCAAGGTTCCGGTACAGAATCCGCCACCAGCGAAGATGCGGGCCACCGAGCGGATCTCGGGTCTCCAAAGATCCCCTTCCGGGCAGATCGTGTTCACGTTGCAAGGGCCACTGCTGCCGAAGTCGCGATCATCCTTGCTCTGCGGGGCCCAAGGCGTACCGCGATACACATGGATCACGGTGCCCACGGTCAGTAGGCCCTGCCCTTCAACACGAACGGGCTCCTGGTACTCGATCGTGATCGTACTCCCTTGCATTGGTTGCACGCCCAGAACGGTATGGCCGGGGTTGCTGGCAGCGGTGAAGCCCCCCAGCACCTGGCCGTTCGCGTTGTACAGGAAAACGTGCCCGCCTTCCGGAACGCGGAACGTGGAGAAGATGATGCCGATGCCCAAGGCCTCCGGGCAACGCACCTGTACACGCCAGATCCGAAGGTCGCCGTGCGTGCTCCACACACCCGCATTATCGGTGGAGATGTCAGTGGATTCTTCCAGCCCGAAACGCCACGGCCCTTTGATACCGGTGGATGCGCGATGTGCATCCACGGCCAGCAGAGCAGGCACATCCACGGCAGGCATGTCGATCACGGGAGCGGCCGGTAACGGGCAGCCACGCGGATCCATGCCGAGCGCACTACCCCCGAATGAGAGCTGGGCCAACAGCCCGTGGGCACACACGAGAGTTCCTGTTAAGAGCAGGAGACGATACGAAGTGGACATGGTTGGTTCGGTCTGGTGAACAGACGCAACACACGGAAGCCGCGTTGCCGGGTTGAAAGTAGGGGGAGTTGGCGACCGGTATCGGGAGGGGCCCGGACCCGACCTGCTCCTTTTATGTGGATATCCTTGCTGGCTCACGGCTCCTCCGGCACTGGATCGGAGGCCGGGTCGGTGGGCTCAGGTGGTGGATCCTTCAGCCATTCGTGTATGGAGCGGTCGCCCACCACCAGGTCGGTGATCACCGCTTCACCATCGAGGATACGCACCACCGCATGGGTGGGCAAGGGTGCGGAGGGTGTGCCACTGGTCCAGTCGGGCGCCAAGAGCTCCTCGGTCTTCGGCCCATCGCCCTCCTCCAAGTAGTACCTGTCGAATGGAAGCTCGATCGAACCTGTCGTTCCATCAACACTCCCATAGTCGTAGTAGCGCACTTGCACGTACGCGCCGGTTGCCGGCTTTTCTGCTTGCAGGGCCGTTATCACCGCGTAACCCTTGTTGTCGGTCGCCAGCAACGCATAAGCACGCTTGGGGGCGTAGTCGTCCCCCGAGGTGTCAGGTGCCGCCCACGTCCCGCTCTCCGCCGTGAACTCCAACTGCACATACTCGCCGCGGAACGGATCACGCGGGTCCACCGGTGCCGTCCCGAAGAGGAAGACCTCTCCCTGGTCGCGCACACGTTCGTGGTCCACCACCATCCAGGCAGGCACCGCCAGCTGGGCGACGGCCACTACCGAAAAGACGATCGCTTTACGGTTCATGGCGTTGTTCGCTCCGTTGGCGCACCATGCGCAGGTTCATGTACAGGAAGCCGCATCCGACGGCGATGAAGAGCAGCCCACGGACCACGAAACTGAGGTCGCTGTCGAAGAACCGCATGAATACGGTGGCACTGAGGATGACCAGTCCCAGATTCATCCGGCGGAGGGAACCGCGCTCGGTACCATGCTTCACCGTGACCACCCCGAGAACGAGCAGCGCGATGTTCATCAG
>JAFDZE010000026.1:2019-5684 GCA_018267155.1 Bacteroidota bacterium
CCTTCGGGATAAGGCCAACGTTCGAACGGTTCACGGGTGCGCGAAGCGAGCACGTATGCGACGGTCCCGATGGCGATGTACACCCCGATCAGCGGCCAGTCGGCGCGGTCCTTCATATCAAACTCCTCCCATACGGGTCGGAAGCTGAAGACGCACATGATGAGCAGCATGGTAGCACCACCGATCAGTACCCAAGGCCAGGTACGCAACTCCCTGCCCGCATGCGACCACGGCACCAGGGTGAAGGCAGCCGCAAGCGCAGCGAGTCCGAGGACGTGTGCCGGTGTCCAATCCGTGTAGAACAGCTGGCTGCCGAGGCCGGTACTCAACGCGAAGAAGAAGCTGAGCCACAGGAACGCGGCACCGGTGCCGTTGCGCCGTGCTTCGCGCAGGTAGAACGGTACGGCCGCCAGCAGCAAGGGGACGAACCACCACGGTCGTTCACCCGTGCTGAAGCCCTCGAAGCGTACGATCCACGCGTACCAGGTGATCATGGCCAGGTAGCCGAGTGCTGCACAAAATGATCCCGGAACGTAGAGCAGTGGAAGGATCAGCACGGCACATGTGAGGAGGTAGCCCTCCAGCGATCCTCCGATGTGATGGATCTGTGCGATGAGCGAAACACATGCGCAAAGGGCACTGGCGAGCAATACCGCAGGGCCTTCGCGCCATGCGGCCACCTCCGGTGAGCGTATGATCCCGTACAGGACGAGTCCTTGCCCCAGCACTACCGGGACGAAAGCGATGGCCGTACGCGTGCCCCGACCAAGATCATCCCAATTGTGCGCGATGATCAGGATGATCCCCAAGCCCACGAGCAGGCTGCCAAGAATGGCGAAGACGAGCAACATGCGGTTGCCGCTCCGTTGAGGATCCGCTGCATAACGCGCGCGGATGCGTTCGGCCTGATCGGCGGTGATCAGGCCCTCCCTCACAAGCTCCGGCAACACCTGGGTGATCCACGGGCCGTTCATCGGGCTGAAGATACCGGATCAGGTTCAGATGGGATGATGACAAGGATCCTGACGTCCGTTTCCGTTGCTGCACGATCGGGTGAAAAGGAGCCGAACCGGAAGGAGGATGATGGTCGCCCTGGCATTCTCGCGTTCCGCAGGCTCAGCTGACCAGCCGTTCCAGGACCTGATCGATCATGCGGCCGATGGCCGCATGGTGATCCTTGGAGTACTCCTTCCGCAGGCGGTTGGCCACCACGGCGCAAATGGTGGCGGTGCGATGCCCCAAAAGCCCACCGAGACCGTACAAGGCGCTGGTCTCCATCTCGTAGTTGGTGATCCGCAACGGTTGATCGTCGACGGGGCCGGGGAAGCGGAAGGAACTGAATGCATCGTTGAGTCCGTCCACACTGGGAACCGCGCGCAGCTGGCGTCCCTGCGGACCATAGAAGCCGCCGGAGGTCATGGTGATCCCGGTATGATTCCCGTGCCCCAGGCGCTCCACGAGCGGCTGGTCGCCGAACGCGATGTAGGGCAGGGGCAGGTTGCCGGGCCAGTCGGTGTGGTCGAGCATGGCCTGCAACAAGCGCAACTCGGCATCTGTGTTCTCGTGGGCGTAATAGTGCAGCACGTTGTCCAGCCCGATGGCGCTGTGGCTCACGATGAACTGGTCCACCGGGATATCCTCCTGGAGTGCGCCGCAAGTGCCGAGCCGGACGATGGTGAGCGAACGCTGGTCCTTCTTCGGGGTGCGCGTGGTGAGGTCGATGTTCACCAGCGCGTCCAGTTCGCCGAGCACGATGTCGATGTTGTCCGTGCCGATGCCCGTGGCCAGCGCGGTGATGCAGCGCCCGCGCAATGTGCCGGTATGCGCGATGAACTCTCGGTTCTGGCCTTGGTGTTCGATCTGGTCGAAGCGTTCGCTGATCCGCTTCACACGTCCGGGATCACCGACCACCAGCACAAGGTCGCCCAACTGTTCCGGCTTCAGCGCGAGGTGGTACACGCTCCCGTCGGGGTTCAGGATCAATTCGCTCTCGGGCAGTACGGTGCCGGGTTCGGTCAGTGTGATGGGGCGCATGGTTGTGGTGGGGTGGGGAAGGACGAGTGGCGCGGCGATCGGATGGTCGCCTGGTCGTGGGGCAACCCGCCATTGCCGCTCGCCACTGGTCTCTCCCGGATCGGTACGTTATTGCTGGGCGAAGACTTTCCGGAGCAGCTCGGTGGTGCGGGCCAGGGGGTCCTGTCGGATCTTCTTCTCCTCGTTGGCCAGCAGGGTGAACAGTCCGTCGGCGGCCTTTTGCGTCACGTACGCATTCAGGTCGGGATCCACGGCCTTGGCACCGGTGAGGATGCTGGCGGTGTTGTAAGCGTCGGCCACCGGCTTCCAATAGCTGGTGAGCGCCACCTTTTGCGTGGCGGCCTCCACCGTGGGGCGGAATTTGGCGATGAGCGCGGCGGTGGTCTTCTCCTTCAGGTAGTTGGTGGCGGCATTCTCCCCGCCTTTCAGGATCGCGAAGCCGTCCGCGATGCTCATGCTGGTGATCGCGTCCACGAAGACGGGCACGGCCTGCTTGGCCGCCTCCTCCGCGGCCCGGTTCAAGGTCACCTCGAAGTCCTCCACCGGTTTTTTCAACCCGAGGTCCATCAACGTGTTCTTCACCTTGATGGCGTCCTGCGGGAAGGGGATGCGGATCAGGTTGTTCTTGTTGAAGCCGTCGAGCGCGGAGCCGATGGAAACACTGCGTTCGGTGCCGGTACGCAAGGCCTCCTTCAATCCGCTCACCACTTCATCGTTGCTCAGCGTGGTCGCCCCCGCGTTCTGGATGGCTTCGAGCGTGCCGAGTACTTGCTGCCCCTCGCAGGCGCTCAAGCCGATGATCAGGAGTGCGGCGGGCAGTACCTTGATGGTCGTCTTCATGTTCGGGCTGTTTTCTTGTCGGTATCCATCATTCGTGCCAGGGCGGTGCGCCAGGCGGCCGGTACGGGAATGGGGGAATTGGTGGTGTAGTCGAAGCACACCATCACGCTGCGGCCTTCGGCGCGCAGTTGCCGTTGCCCGTCCTTGAGCACGGTTATCCTGTATCTCAGGTCGAAGCTCGTGTTGCCGATCCGGTCGCACCAACAGTCCACTTCAGCCTGATCGTTCAGATGCACCGGTGCGCGATGGTCCACCTCGTTGCGTGCCAGGATCATGCCCTGTTTCTTCCAGTCGTGCTCCCGCTCGATGAACGTGCGGAAGAACGCCATCCGCCCCAATTCGAACCAGGTGAGGTACACGCCGTTGTGCGCGTGTCCCGCCAGATCCATGTCGTTGAAGCGGATCTGGATGGATGTGGTGACCATGCGTGCGCGTGTGTTTGATGTGTCCGTGTTCGCCCGGGGTTCCAAGACCGCCAGCTTCTTGCGGCCCGCTCCTGCGCTCAGGTGATCGGGTTCATGATCACAGAGAACACCGTGATGCTGTTCGGGTCGCGATCATAAAAAAGCTTGTCGAGGGCCTCCAGCACGTTCTTGGCACGGAAGTACGACGTCTGCAGCGTGCCTTGCCCGCGGGCGCTCCACTGAACGGTGAAGCTGCTCGATCGCTCCTTGTATGTACGTACATATTCCAGCATTTCACGCAGGGCGTCCATGCGGTCGCTGCCCTCGGTGCTGTGGAAGAGGAAGCTCTGGTCGTGGCGCGGATTGATGGTGATGAGGAAGAGCTTC
>JAFDZE010000026.1:5698-56088 GCA_018267155.1 Bacteroidota bacterium
CCCACGCCGATGTGGTCGCCGATCTCCTTCTGCAACTTGGCCGTCTCGAGGTTCTTGTCGCGGGTCATGTTGGTGCATTACCTGATCGCGGCGAAGGTAGGCCGTTGACGCAACGGCGTTCAGGACCCTCAAGCTTGCGGTGCGTACTCGGGAACCAGCTTGCGCAGCTCGACCAGGCACCCTTCGCGGTCGCCCAGTCCGGCAGCGGCGATGAGCGCATCCACGCCGTGCCGCACGAACGTCGCGTCCACGTCACGGACGCGACCGATAAGGATGCGCGGATGGTGCGTGGGCAGTGTGTTCTCGGCCGAAGCGAGCAGTTCCTCGAAGCGTTTTTCACCGGGCCGCAGCCCCGTGATGGCAATGGCGATCCGCCCCGGGCCAGGTTGCTCGCCCGCCCACACCGGCTCCTTGCCGCTCAGGCGGATCATCTTCTCGGCCAGATCGATGATGCGTACCGGTGCGCCCATGTCGAAGACGAGGATCTCGCCGCCCTTGCCCATCACGGCCGCTTCCAGCACCAGTCTGCATGCCTCAGGAATGGTCATGAAAAAACGCGTCACCTCCGGATCGGTGACGGTAACGGGCCCGCCCGCGGCGATCTGCTTCCTGAAAAGAGGGATCACCGAACCATTGCTCCCGAGCACGTTGCCGAAACGGGTGGTAACGAAGCGTGTGTTGCCACTTCCGCCCAGTGCGCCCACGACCATCTCGGCGATCCGCTTGCTGGCACCCATCACGCTGGTGGGGTTCACGGCCTTGTCGGTGCTCACCAGCACGCATTCCTCCACGTGGTGGGCAATGCAGAGTTCAGCTACGATCCGCGTGCCGAGCACGTTGGTCAGTATCGCCTGCTCGGGCCACGACTCCATCAGGGGCACATGCTTGTACGCGGCCGCATGGAAAACGATCGCGGGTTTCCTGGCGGCGAAGACCCGTTCCAGGGCGGTCCGGTCACGCACATCGGCGATCACCGGTGTGAAGTCGACGTGGCCCAGGCCCCGCAACTCCATTTCCAGGTCGTACAAGTCGCTTTCCGCGTTGTCCAGGAGCACGGTATGACCGGCCCCCAGCGTGATGAGTTGCCGGGCGATGCCGCTGCCGATGCTGCCCGCCGCGCCGGTCACCAGCACGCACTTGCCGGAGAATCGTTCCTTGAGCAGGGTATCGTCCAGGGAGATGGTCGCGCGGCCGAGCAGGTCCTCGATGCGCACCTCGCGGATCTGGCCACTGCTCAATTGGCCGTTGATCCAGTCATGCACGGGCGGCACGCTGAGCACCTGGGTGTGCCAGGCCATGGCGGCATCCACCACACGGCGGCGGTTCTCGGCATCAGGGTGTTGCACCGTGATGATCACCTGATCGATGCCGCCGTCCTTCAGGAGATCAACGAGTTTGTCCGCACGCACGATGGGTACGCCCTCCAGCCGTTGTCCGGCCTTTTTCGCATCATCGTCCAGGAAAGCGGCCACGGTGTAGCGCGCAGCACCATCGCGATCCAGCGCGCGCTTGGTGATGAGACCGGCCGCTCCCGCACCGTAGAGCAGCACGCGCACCTCATCCTTGCCGCTGCCCCGGGCGCGCAAATGGAGCAGTTTCACCGCGATGCGCGAGGCGATGAGCAGCATGGCCGTCGCCATGAAATCGATGATGATCACCGTGCGCGGCAGGAAATAGGTGCCGTCGATCAGGTAATACCTTGCCATGCTCAACAGGCCGAAGAGGGCTGAGCCCGCCAGCACGACCAGGAAGATACGCCGGGCGTCCTCGGTGCTGGTGTGCTTCACCTGGGCCATGTGGACGCGGGCCGCGAACAGCGATCCCGCCCGTACCAGCAGGAAGACCGGGAGCACTGGCCAGAGGAGGTCGTACTCGTGAACGGGCACCTGGAAGTTGAACCGCAACTGGTAGGCGGCCAGGAGCGCCAGCAGGCACAGAGCCGTGTCGATCAGCAGGATCGCCCAACGCGGCAGGTAGCGGGGGAGGGGCACGGCGGCGAATGTACCCGGCTGCGGATCAGCGGATCGATCACCTTTGTGCAATGATGACCGTGAGCACGTTCCAGTTACTCGATGGCAAACGTTGTGGCGAGGCCCTGCGCGCCAGGATCGCGCAGGAGGCCGCCGCGGTGAAGGCTGCGCGAGGCCGGGCCCCGCACCTGGCCGCCGTGCTGGTGGGCAACGACGGCGCCAGCCGCACGTATGTGGAAAGCAAGGTGAAGGCGTGCGAGAGCGTGGGTTTCCGCAGTACGTTGATCCGCTTGCCGGAGAGCACCAGCGAGGATGAATTGCTCGTCCGGGTGAAACAAATGAACCGCGACAAGGAACTCGACGGCTACATCGTGCAACTGCCCGTGCCGGCGCACATCGACCCGGAGAAGGTGACCTTGGCCATCGCGGCCGACAAGGATGTGGACGGCTTCCACCCCGAGAACATCGGCAGGATGGTGCTGGGGCAGCCTTGTTTCCTGCCCGCTACTCCCAGCGGAATCGTGGAACTGCTGCGCTTCAACCACATCGAGACCGCTGGGAAACACGCGGTAGTGGTGGGACGGAGCCACATCGTGGGCACGCCGATGAGCATCCTGCTGAGCCGTAATGCCTACCCGGGTAATTGTACCGTTACGATCGCGCACAGCCGCACTCGCGACCTGCCTTCGATCACCCGCCAGGCCGACATCCTGGTGGTGGCCGCTGGCCGTCCGGAAATGATCACCGCCGACATGGTGAAGGACGGCGCCGTGGTGGTGGACGTGGGGATCCACCGGGTGCCCGATACCTCGCGCAAGAGCGGCTTCCGCCTGATCGGCGACGTGAAGTTCGACGAGGTGGCCCCGAAATGCGCATGGATCACGCCTGTACCCGGTGGTGTGGGTCCCATGACGATCACCTCCCTGCTGCTGAACACGCTGAAGGCCGCGCAGCGCTGAGGAGCGCCCTTTTCGCAGCCGATGGACCCACGCCGGATCCGCATCGCGGACATCACGTACGAACTGCCGCCCGAGCGTATCGCCCAGAATCCGCTTGCCGATCGGGATGCGGCGAAGTTGCTGGTGTACCGTGATGGCCGCATCACCGACGATCGTTTCGGATCATTGGCCGCGCACCTGCCGGCGGGCAGCTTGTTGGTGCTGAACGACACGCGGGTGGTGAAGGCACGTATCATCTTCCACCGCAGGACCGGTGCGCGCATCGAGTGCATGATACTGGACCCGGAGGATCATGGGCCGATGGAAGCGGCATTGCATGCGATCGGCAGGTCGCGTTGGTGGTGCATGGTGGGCAACGCTGCGCGCTGGGACCCTGGGGAGACCCTCTGGACGGGGGAGGGGCCCGGCGCACTCCGGGCATCGCGAAGCGGTACGAAAGACGGCACCCACCTGGTGGAGTTCGCCTGGGACGATGGTGCGCCCTTCGCCGACAAGCTTGAGATCTTCGGGCACGTACCGCTGCCGCCGTACATGAAGCGCCCCGACGATGCCGACGATCCCATCCGTTACAATACCGTGTTCGCGGAACACGACGGGTCGGTGGCCGCACCTACGGCGAGCCTGCACTTCACGCCAGTCCTGCTGCGTTCGCTCACCGCCAGGGGGATGGGCACCGCACACGTCACCCTGCATGTGGGCGCGGGCACGTTCCTGCCCGTGAAGTCCGGGACCATGGACGGCCACCACATGCACACCGAGCAGGTCCGCATTCCCCGTGCAACGGTAGAAATGCTGCGGGAACGCACGGGCCGCTCTCCCATTGTACCCGTGGGCACCACGGCGCTGCGCACCATCGAAAGCCTTTGCTGGTTCGGCGACGACCTGCTGAACGGAGCGGACCCCGACGATCTGGAGGTCGCGCAATGGCGCCCGTATGATGTGCGGCCCGCGGTGAATGCCCGCGCATCCCTCCAGGCCGTGCTGCGCTGGATGGACCAACGCCGACTGGACACCCTGAGCGGACGAACCGCCTTGCTGATCGCTCCGGGCTATCGCTTCCGCCTGGCCGATGCGCTGGTCACCAACTTCCATCAGCCGGGGAGCACCTTGCTGCTGCTGGTGGAAGCCTTCATCGGCGGGGCACGCCCGGAGGTGTACCAACACGCCCTGCAGACCGGCTATCGCTTCCTGAGCTACGGCGATGGATCATTGCTTTGGCGGAACGGCGGTACCATGGGGCGCCCTCCGGGATATGTGCCCTGAGCATCGATCCGTGAAAAAGCCCTCTGCCCGGCGAACAATAGGGACCGTATCATTGCGTTCACTTCGCGCCCACGCCATCGCCACTGAACCGCATGCGGTTTCTCCGTTACACCCCGCCGATCCTCGCGATCGCCCTGTGGACGCCCATGCAAGCCCAACTCAGCGGCCAGCAGGTGTTCCGCATCCTCGACATCCCCAGTTCGGCACGCATTGCGGCACTGGGCGGCTCACCCGTGGCCGTGGTCGACAACGACCTCAATCTCGGGCTCTTCAACCCCGCATTGCTGAATGCGACCATGGGGAAGCAGGTCACGCTGAGCTACCTGCCTTACCTCGCGGGCATCAACATCGGTTACGCGGGCTACGCGCACCACTTCGACAGCGTGGGCATCACCACCAGCGCGAGCGTGCAGTACATCAACTACGGCACGTTCTCCCGGACCGATGAATCGGGCCATGAGTCCGGGAGCTTCACCGCAGGGGAGTATGTGCTCCAGGTCGGTGGCGCACGGGCCATGGACAGTCTGTTCCGGGTGGGCGTCAACCTCAAATACATCATCTCGCAACTGGACAGTTACAAGGCGGGTGCTATCGCTGCGGACATCGGCGGCGTGTTCGAGAAGAAGGCCTTGGGCCTTACCGTGGCGGCCACCATCCGCAACTTCGGGTTGATGACGCGTACGTACACGGGGACCAAGGAGAAACTGCCGGTCCAAGTGCAATTGGCCACCACCTACCGCTTCCGGCACGCACCCTTCCGCCTGGGCCTTTCGATCGACAATCTGCAACGCTGGGACCTCACCTACACCGACCCGCACGCCCCCGTGCAGGTGGACCCCACTACCGGCGAGGCCGTGGTGAACAAGGTGAGCAATGCACAGAAAGCGCTCTGGCACATCGTTCCGAACCTGGAAGTCCTCTTCGGCAAGAACTTCTTCCTACGCTTCGGCTACAACTACCGCCGGAGGCAGGAACTCAACCTGCCCGAAAAACCGGGGCTCGCCGGCATGACCGCAGGCCTGGGCCTGAAGGTGACCAAACTGCATTTGAGCTACGGTTTCGCACAATTCTACCCTGGCTCAGCCAGCAATACGATCACCCTGTCCGTGCGCTTCGCGGATTGGAAGAAGCCCACACCCGAGGAGCAGGAGCGCATCGAGCAGCTGAAACGTGAGAAGCTGGAGAAGAAGGAGCGCAAGGACATGGAGCGGAAAGCGAAGCGCGCCGAGGAGCAGGAAGGGTGAAAGCCGGTAGAGGCACGGGGACTCTTCCGAAGTACCTCAGGGTTGAAATGACGATCCCGCCGGATCGTTCCGGCGGGATCGCCATCCCAGTGCTCCCACGCATCCCTGATATGGAACGCGTGCTGACCCGGGTCTACTCCTTCCATTCGGCCAGGAACAGGTTGGTCTCCCGGTCCTTGCCGCCACGATTGCTGCTGAATACCAGGTATTTCCCATCCGGGCTGAACATGGGGAACGCATCAAAGGCATCGGTGTAGGAGATCTGCTCCAGGCCGGTGCCGTCGGTGTTGATGCTGTACAAGGTGAAGGGGAAGCCGCGTTCGGTGGTGTGGTTGCTGGCGAAGATGATCCGCTTGCCATCGGGGTGCCAGCTCGGGGCCCAATTGGCCTTGCCCAGCGCGGTGATCGCATGCGCCCCCGTACCATCGGCGTTGGCGATGAACACCTCCATGTTCGTGGGCTGCACCAGACCTTGCTTCAGCAGGTCGGTGTACTCCTTCACTTCCTCGCGTGTCTTAGGCCGTGAGGCCCGCCAGACCAGCTTGGTACCATCTGGGCTGAAGAATGCACCACCATCGTATCCCAGGTCGGTGGTAACCCGCTTCACATCGCTGCCATCGATGTTCATGGTATAAAGGTCCAGGTCCCCATCACGCATGCTGGTGAACACGATGCGATCGCCCTTGGGCGAAACGGTCGCTTCCGCATCATATCCGAGTGTGCTGGTGAGTTGCTTGCGCTGGTGACCCTTCAGGTCGCTCACATAGATGTCGTACTCCTTGAAGATATTCCACAAGTACTTGCCCCCCGGTGTGTGCGACACGGTGTGCGGACATTCGGCACCGCCGCTCTCGGTGCTGGCGAAGAGCACCAGGCTGTCCCCCGGCAGGAAATAGCTGCACGTGGTGCGGCCACCATTCAGGCTGAGTTGCTGCGGCGCACCCTTGCGCAGGTCGTCGTGGAAGGGATCGAAGGCATGGATCTGGTCGCAACTGTGTCCCCAGCCCTGGAAATCGCTTTGGAAACTCAGCATCGTACCCCGGGTGTTCCAATACGCCTCGGCGTTGTTACCGCCCCAGGTGAGCTTGCGCAGGTGTGCGAAATGCTTTTCGCCCGGACCGATCAGTGAATCCGCATTCCATTCAGTGACCGGTGGCACTGCCTGGGCCTTGGCCGGAGGTGGGGACGAAGTGGTATCGGGCTGGCTGGTGCAGGCCGTGAGGGGGAGGAGGAAAAGGAGATGCCGGAGGTTCATGTGGGGTAAGCGGGACGTTACACACCGGGGATACCCCGGCTGAGCGGCCGCGAAACTACCCGTCGGCCGTACCGCCTCATGAGGCGGATCGTCATGGGATCGCCATAAACCTGCCTTATCGGAAAGGCGTACGAACGGTCCGAAACGCCGGAGGGGGGCGGATCCGGAAGGGGAGATGCTTGCCATACCTCGATGGATCAGGTACTTTCGTCGGCCAAACAAGGTGCGCACTCCATGAACATTCGCGTCGTTCTCTCCCGGTCAACCCTCGTTGCGTTGTTTTCCGGGCTGCTTTTATGTATCGAGCAGCCAGTGCAAGCCCAAACGGTTCCTGCGGGTTTCACTGCTTCGCAAGTGATGGGAGGATTCAGCGAGCCGGTGGGCTTCACCTTCGATGCGAACGGGCGCTGGTACGTGTGGGAACGGGGCGGCAAGGTGTGGATCGTGGAGAACGGGGTGAAACTGAGCCCTCCACTTATTGATCTGTCGGCCGAGGTAGGCGGCTGGCGCGACCATGGCTTGCTGGGTTTCACGTTGGACCCGAACTTCCTGACCAACGGGAAGATCTACCTGATGTACGCGGTGGACCGGCACCACCTCATGAACTTCGGTACGGGCAACTACAACCCCGCGACCAACCAGTATTACGCGGCCACCATCATGCGCATCACGCGCTATACGGCGGTCGGCCCCACGTTCAATTCGGTGGATCCGGCCAGCCGTACCGTGCTTCTGGGCGAAACGCGCAAGACCGGTGCGATCATGACGCATGAGTCGCACAGTACGGGCCAATTGTGCTTCGGAACGGATGGCACGCTGCTCGCCACGATCGGGGATGGGGCCAGCTACAACAGTACCGATGTGGGCAGCGACGCAGGCACGTATTTCGCGCAGGCGCTCACCGATTCGATCATGCGGCCCAAGGAGAACGTGGGCGCCTTGCGGTCGCAGTTGGTGGATTGCTTCAACGGCAAGTTGTTGCGAATGGACCCGAACACGGGCAATGGGATACCGAGCAACCCATGGTACGATGCCGCCGATCCCCGTGCCCCGCGCAGCCGGGTGTGGGCCTTGGGCCTCCGCAATCCGTTCCGGATGGTGAAACGCCCGGGCACGGGCAGTACCGATCCAGCAGCGGGCAACCCGGGTGTTTTCTACATCGGTGATGTGGGCTGGGGCACCTGGGAGGATCTGAACGTCTGCACCGAGGGGGGGCAGAATTTCGGTTGGCCGCTTTTTGAGGGTGGGGACGCGAACGCCTCGTATATGAATGCACTGACCCCGAACCAGGACGCACCGAACCCCTTGTTCGGTATCAATGGATGCGCGCTGCAGTATTTCCGGTTCCAGGACCTGCTCAAGCAGGACACGCCCATACACCTCAACGGGCATCCGAACCCGTGTGACAACAACGTTCAGGTGCCCACGAGCATCCCGCACTTCCACCACACACGCCCGATCATCGATTGGAAACACGGCCAGAACATCAGCCGTAGCATGGGATTCAACGGGAACACGGCCGTCACCTACCAGTTGGACGCGCAAGGTGCACCCGTTCCCGGGCCTGCTTTCGCGGGCAATGCCTCGGTAGGCGGATGCTTCATTTCCGGTCTGGGCTGGCCCGCCGGCTACCAGAATACCTATATGCACGGCGACTACGGTGGTGCTTGGATCAAGCGGTTCACCATGAACGCACAGGATCAACCCGTGTCGGTGGCCAATTTCGCCGGTGGAGCCGGTGCGGTCGTCTTCGTGAAGGAAGGACTTGATGGTGCGCTCTGGTATGTGCGCTTCGAGTACGGCGCCATCTGGAAGATCTCCCCGGTGGGGATCACCAACCTGCCCCCGGTTGCGGTAGCCACACAATCCGTACAGTACGGCCCAGGGCCGCTCAGTGTCAATTTCAACGCATCGGGCAGTACGGACCCCGAGAATGGGCCGCTCACCTACGCTTGGAACTTCGGTGACGGAGGGCAGGCCACAGGAGTGACCACGAACCACACGTTCACCCCGGGCAACAGCCAGCCGACCAGCTACACGGTCACGCTTACGGTGACGGACAATGGCGGCCTCACCAACCAGACCACCTTGCTCGTGAGCGTGAACAACACGCCACCCGTGGTGGCCATCACGAGTTTCCCCGATGGGCAATTGTACCCGCCGGGCGTGGATACGACCGTTGCGCTCACCGCTGATGTCACGGATCTGGAACATGGACCCGGACAACTGGCCTATCAATGGCAGACGATCTTCCACCACAACAACCACACCCACCCGGAGATCCCGGTAGCGGACCCCGTCAGCAGCACCGTGATCGGAGGCGAGGGCTGCTACACCGACGTGTTCAATTACGAGGTGAAACTCACGGTTACGGATGCGGGAGGCCTGAGCACCACGGTGATCCACTGGCTCTATCCGCGGTGCAGCACCATCGCACCCACGGCGATCATCTACTCGGATGTTTCCATCGGCGAAGGGCCACTCAGCGTACAATTCAATGGCGCTGCCAGTACCGACAACGGGACCATCGTGAATTATACGTGGGATTTCTCCGATGGAACGGGGGCCACCGGTGCGGTCACGTCAAAAACATTCACTGACCCGGGGACCTATTATGTCACACTGGTGGTCACCGATGACGTAGGACTGGTGGGCACGGCCACCAAGGTGATCACGGTGATCGACCATCTCCCCCCGCAGTGCGTGGGCGCCACGGGCAGCATCCAGCGACAGGTGTACACGGGTATCAGCGGAACGGCGATCGCGAACCTCCTGGCCGCCCCCAATTATCCAGCGTCGCCCAGCACGACCAACTATCCCACCTCGTTCCAGTCCCCGGTTGACGTGGCCAATGACTACGGAACACGGATGCGCGGGTACATCATCGCCCCGACCACCGGCAATTATACGTTCATCGGGGTAGGAGACGATGAGTGCCAAACCTACTTGAGCCTGAATGCGGATCCGCAGTTCAAGCAGTTGATCTGCTCGGTACCCGGCTGGACGAATACCGGCCAGTTGGACAAGTACCCCCAGCAAACGAGTGCAGCGATATCGCTTGTAGCGGGCCGTTACTATTACGTGGAGGTGCTGCACAAGGAAGGGGGTGGAGGCGACCATGTGTCGTTGTGGTGGCGAACGCCCGGTAACAGCACTGCGGTCGTCATACCGGGCACGGCCCTGGCCCCCTGGCAGGACTGCCCGCCGAGCGTGGTGGTCCGCACCAACCTGCAAGGGGCTTTCGTCACATCCAATAACCTGATGCGCGACAACCTGCGTACGGCATCGCTGATCCCATCAACTGAACCGTTCACCGGGCTCGGTTTCACCCATGCGGGTGGCGGTGGGGGCGAAACGGTCGCGCCTGCACTGCTGCAGGTCACCGGGAAGAACGCGATCGTGGACTGGATGCTCGTTGAATTGAGGAACCCCACCACGCCCGGCACCGTCGTGGCCACACGCAGTGCGCTTCTGCAACGGGATGGCGACGTGGTGGGCACCAATGGGCTTCCGCGTCTGCTCTTCAATGTGCCCAATGGCAATTATCACGTGGCCGTGCGACACCGGAACCACCTTGGCGTGATGACGGGAACGCCCCGTGCGCTGAATGCTGATCCGGTCACGGTGGATTTCACCCAACCCACCGCACAGGTGTACGGTACCAGCGCTCGTGCGTCGATCGCACCCGGTCGTGCTGGCCAATGGGCGGGCAACGTGGTCCGCGATCTCATCGTGAGATACACGGGCACTTCGAACGATCGCGATCCGATCCTCATGACCATTGGATCCACCGTACCGTCGAACACGGTTCCCGGTTATCTGCCCACCGACGTGAACCTGGATGGGGTAACGAAGTACACGGGTTCGGGCAACGATCGCGACCGCGTGATCCTGACCATCGGTGGCAACACGCCGAACAACACACGCACGGAGCAACTGCCGTAGAGCGGCACTTCATCCGATGGAGGTGGGCGCGGCACCGAACGGTGGTGCGCCCACCTTGCTTTTTTACCGATGGTCGTCCTTCATCCACAGTGCGAACACCGGCATGGCCCGCATGCAGGCAATGGGGGAGCGGCCCTCCAACGCTGGATCACGGCGTTGAACCCCGTTTTCGCGCGTGTGTCGAACACACGATCCGGACAACTCGCCAAGCGTGCGGCGTACGTATCGTTCGCCGATAGTTGCCGTGGTCCATGGCATTTGATGTGGCGAAGGTTCTCGTTGGCCGATACTGGATAATACCATTTCGCGATACGGCATCGTCTGATCGAACCATGATATGTCACGCTGTGCCCGTCGACGGTTCGGCAAGCTCACCGCTTCGACGGGCGCAGCGTGACATATTGGATGGCCCCTTACTGCGAAATGGTATGATGCTTTCATGCATGTATGAATACAGGGCTCCTCCACCACTCTGCGTTGATCCCAGCGACAGGACCTACTTTCGCCGGGTGCATCGCCTCGCAGCGAAGAGCTACTTGATCATGGTCGCCCTGATGGGGCTTCCTGTGCTGATGATCATCCTGCGTACGGAAAGGTTGGACCTGCACATGGCGATCAACCAGGCACATACGACCTGGGCCGACCCGTTATTCAAGTATGGGACCCACTTGGCCGATGGCCTGGTCGCGCTGGGTATCGGCCTGGTGCTGTTGTTGGCGCGATGGCGTCCGTTCCTGTTGTTCGCCGTGAGCACGATCGGCAGTGCGATCGTTGTACAACTGCTGAAACATACGTTGTTCGCCGATCACGATCGCCCGGGAATGTTCCTGGACCGCATGCCCGGGCTGTACCTGCTGCCCGGGGTCGAACAATTGCATCACAACAGCTTTCCCAGCGGGCACAGCGCGTGCGCCTTCAGCATGTGCTTCGCCCTGGCGGTGATCATGGAAAGGAGAGGGGTTGCCGTCCTGCTGGCCATCACGGCGGCCATGCTCGGTTGGTCAAGGATCTACCTGTCCCAGCATTTCGCCGAGGACGTGCTTTGCGGCGCGCTCATCGGCTCGCTTGTCGGCTGGCTCGCGTACCGCTGGTTGTACACCGGCACATTCTCCCGAAGGCTCTGGCTGAACACGAAGCCGTTCGGTGGAGGATCCACACGATCAGACCTGAAGAATGAACCATGACGAAAGGCGCCCGAAAGCGCCTTTCGCTTGCAGGTCCGAGCGGATCTCTCCCTTCCGCTCTTTCCCGAAGACCACCATTCAGACGAAGGTGGTCCGCAGGGGTCACAGGTCGGATCCGTAAAATGGATCAGGGTGCTTTGTACGTGATCCGGTAGATGCGGTCCCCGGCATCGTCGCTGACCAGCATGGACCCATCAGGCAACTCCAGGATGTCCACCGGGCGGCCCCAAGCGGTGCTCCCCTTGAGCCAGCCATCGGCAAAGACCTCGTGATCCACGGTGCCATCCGCTCTGGGGAAGGCCACCGACACCCGGTAGCCGACCGGGCTGCTGCGGTTCCAACTGCCGTGCTCGGCGATGAACACCGCACCGCGGTACTTTTCCGGGAACATATCCCCGCGATAGAACCGCATGCCGAGCGGTGCGACGTGGGCGCCGAGCTTGACCACCGGCTTCACATAATCGGCGCAGTTCTTTCCCTTGCCGAATTCGGGGTCGAGCGTATCGCCCTGGTGGCAGAAGGGGTAGCCGAAGTGCTGACCAACGGCTGTCACGTGGTCCAGCTCGCAACTGGGCGCGTCGTCGCCCATCCAGTCGCGGCCATTGTCGGTGAACCAGAGTGAAGAATCACGCGGGTCCCAATCAAAGCCGACGGTGTTGCGAACGCCGTGCGCAACGATCTCCAGCCCGGTCCCATCCAGGTTCATACGTGTGATACTGGCGAACACGCTATCCTCACTCAGGCAGATGTTGCAGGGCGCCCCCACCGGCACATACAGCTTCTGGTCCGGACCGATCCCGATGAATTTCCACCCGTGATGCGTCTCCTTGGAAAATCCATCGAACACGGTCACAGGGGCAGGAGGGTCGGCCAGGTGGTGGTCCGGATCGGGCAGCTTGGCGATCAAGTGGATGGCGGAGAAGTAGAGGTCGCCGTCGTGCCAGGCCACACCCACCGGCATCTTGAGGCCCTCCGCAATGGTGAACACCGTATCGGCCCGGCCATCGTGGTCCCTGTCCGGAAGGGCATAGATCGCGCCGGCACTGTTCGAACCGGCATAAACGATCCCATCCGGACTGTAGGTCATGGCCCGCACCGAGGGTACGTTCTCCGCGAAGAGCGCGATGCTGAATCCTTCAGGCAGCCGGATGTCCGGCAATTTGGCCGGGCCAGCGAGCATGGTGGGTTTGCAAACTCCGCCCGCCAGGATCGGCGCGGCCAGCAGGAGAACGAGTGACTTGGTGAGGGACATGGGGCCAAGGTATCGGATGCGATCGCTCCGCATGCCCTTACTTCGTGGTGTTCAACTAACCCCGCATGAAGCATCTTCTCGCATTGGTGGCCCTGCTTGTTGCCACTACGCTCCTCGCACAGCCAATGATGCCCGCTACCACGCGTGCCGATCTCGAACAACTGCGGGGCATGGCCAAGGCTTCACCCGGACCCGACGCACTGAATCGCGCGGCCCAAGGCCGGTTCCCCGTGTCCATGGTGCATGGGCGCTGTACCGTAGGGCTGCTGGGCCGCGTGCAAGGCACCTTCGACCCATCGCTGCTGACGGATCCCCATGTGCTGATCGGATCCCGTATCGGGAACATCCTTTCATTCAGGGTGGATGCGCACCATCTGGACGCGCTGGATCAGATCCCCGGATTGGAGTACGCAGAGCTGGCCGGTCGCGTGGTACCGCAGCTGAACAAGGCGGTGGCCTCCATCCATGCCGACAGTGTGCAGCGGGGCATCTGGCTCCCACAGACGTACACGGGCCGCGATGTGCTCATCGGGATCACCGACTGGGGCTTCGACTACAGCCATCCGATGTTTTACGACACCACCCTCACCACTTCGCGCGTGCGCGCGGCCTGGGACCAATGGCGGCAGGCGGGTCCGGCACCGGCGGGCTTCAGCTACGGTACCGAGCTCGCAACCCCTGAAGCGCTCGCCAATGCGGTGTCCGACACGGTGAACGTCTACGGTATGGCCACGCACGGCACGCACGTGGCCGGCATCGCCGGGGGCAGCGGGGCGGGCACCGTCTACCGGGGCATCGCGTTCGATGCGCAGTACCTCTTCTGTACTTTCTTGGTGGACGCGGCTGCCGTGCTCGATGCCTTCGCGTGGATGGCCCAGGTGGCCGAACAGGATCAGAAGCGCCTGGTGGTGAACATGAGCTGGGGTCTCTACTACTTGGGCACGCTCGATGGCAATTCCCTGCTCAGCCAAGCCATTGATGCCTACAGCGATCAGGGTATCACCTTCGTGAACTCGGGCGGCAACAACGGCGATGTGAACTTCCACATCAAGAAAACCTTCGCTGAGGATACCCTGCGGTCGCGGATCCAGTTCTACGACTACGCCCAGAACTCGGCCATGTGGGGCCAGAGCATCACCGCATGGGGCGAACCCGGGGAATCGTTCTCCATCGGTTTTTCCATGACAACCTCCGGCAACACCCTCCTCCACGATTCACCCTGGTTCCATAGTCAAACACAGTCCACCTACGTTGATTCCTTCTTCGTGCAGGGCAACGACACGGTCTTCTACAACCTGGCCATGGATGCGGCGCACCCGTTGAATGGACGCCCCCATGCCCGGCTGCGGGTGAAGAACAGGGCATCGACGTACCGGATCGTGATGAAAGCCACCGCCAGTACCGGTACCGTGCATTTCTGGAACGTGACCGAATTGACCAATGGAGTGGGGAACTGGGGGATGGCCTTCCAGGCGGGGGCTCCCGGCTACACGGCGGGCGACGAGCAATACGGCATCAGCGAACCGGCCTGTACGGCGAGCTTGATCACCGTTGCCGCGTACAATTCCGATTTCTGGAGCAACGGGAACCTGATCGGAGGCAACATCGCATCGTTCTCCTCCTTTGGCCCCACGATCGACGAGCGCATGAAACCGGACATCGCGGCGCCGGGGTTGAATGTGGCATCTTCGATCAGCGCCTTCACCGATGACGACTACACGGAGCTGACCTCCGTGATGTTCAATGGCGTGGAGTATCCCTTCGCCCGTTTTTCGGGCACCAGCATGGCCGCGCCGATGGTCACCGGAACGGTGGCCCTGATGCTGGAGGCCGACCCCGACGCCACGCCGAGCGGGATCAAGGCTTTCATCAAGGGCAACGCCCGGACCGATGAGGATACCGGCGTGATCCCGTCGGAGGGCAGCACACGCTGGGGCATGGGCAAGTTGAACGCGTACCAGGCCATTGTCCATCAGCTTGGCGTGGTGGCCATGGAAGAAGATGAACGCGACGAACCTTCCGTGTGGCCCTCCCCGGCGACTTCCACGATCACGCTGCATACAAGGGGCAACGAGCCGTTACGGATAGCCGTGTTCGATGCGATGGGCCGGCGCGTACTGGAGGAGCGGCACCCATCGGGCGGAACACTGGTACTCGACGTTCAGCGGTGGGCGCCAGGCGTGTACGCACTGCGCATGGAACAAGGCCGCCAGGTGAGGTCCATCCGCATAGTGAAGGAATAACCTGAAGGTCCCGGTGGGGTTATATCCATCCCGAACGTTCACCACTGAACCGCACAGGAACCAAAGTGCTTGCGGGGACGATCACGGCGGTTGATGCGTGTACCCCATATTCGCCCGGGCCATGAGGCCGCTGGTATCGTGAAGATCCTGTTTGTCGCCAGTCACCGCCCGGACCGATCGCCCAGCCAGCGCTACCGGTTCGAGCAATTCGTGCCATACTGGTCGCAACATGGGGTCCAGGTGGAATACGCCTGGATCATCGACGAGGAGGACGATCGCGTGTTCTACTCGCAGGGAAGGATCATGGCCAAGGCGGGGATCTGGAGGAAAAGCCTGGTCCGCCGGGCGGAGCACGTGCGCAGGGCCCGGGAATTCGACCTCATCGTGCTGCAACGGGAGGCCTTCATGACGGGCAGCCTGCGTTTTGAGCGGGGCTTCGCAAAGAGCGGCGTGCCGGTGATCTACGATTTCGACGACGCCATCTGGCACATGGACGTCTCCGAAGCCAACAGACGGCTGAAGTGGTTGAAGAACCCCGGCAAAGTACCTCGGATCATCGCCCTCGCCGACCATGTGATCGCGGGCAACGACTACCTGGCGGAGTATGCGCGCCGTTTCAACCGGCAAGTGGAAGTGATCCCTACAGTGATCGATACCGAACGCTACCGGCCCATGGTCCCCGTTCCCCGGACGGACGGGAAAGTGGTGATCGGCTGGACGGGCAGCCTCACGAGTGTGACCCATTTGCGCGGTGCGCTGCCCATGCTCCAGGAACTGCGGCAGGACCTTGGCGACCGGTTCGTCCTTCGGGTGATCAGCGATCGGCCACTGGAAGTCCCGGGCATGCACGTGGAGAACGTGACCTGGAACAGCGCCACCGAGGCGCAGGACCTGGCGGCCATCGACATCGGGATCATGCCCATACCCGATGATGAATGGAGCCGGGGCAAGTGCGGTTTCAAGGGCTTGCAGTACATGGGCATGGGCAAGGCGGTGGTGCTCTCGCCGGTGGGCGTCAACAGGACCATCGTGCGGGAGGGCGAGAATGGCCTGTTGGCCGCCACGGATGCCGAATGGAAAAAGAAACTCACCCACCTGATCGCCGATGCCGAACTTCGCCAACGATTGGGACAAGCGGCCCGCCGCACCGTGGAGGAGAGATATTCCACGATCGCATGGCGGGACCATTACCTGGCCCTCTTCAACAAAATGATCCGCAGGACATGAGCGACACCACCACCACAGAACTGAAGCACACCGCCCTCACCGGGTTGCACGAGTCTCTTGGCGCCAAGATGGTGCCCTTCGCAGGCTTCCTGATGCCCGTGCAGTACACCGGCGTTACCGATGAGCACAACACCGTGCGCAACGCGGTAGGCGTGTTCGACGTGAGCCACATGGGCGAGTTCATCGTGCGGGGGCCGCAGGCGTTGGACCTGATCCAGAAAGTGACCAGCAACGATGCCAGCAAACTCGCCGAGGGCAAGGTGCAGTACAGCTGCCTGCCCAACGATCGGGGCGGCATCGTGGACGACCTGCTGGTCTATCGCATGCGGCACCAGGACGATGCGCACTACGTGCTGGTGGTGAATGCGGGCAACATCGGCAAAGACCGGGACTGGATCACCAAGCGGAACACCTTCGATGCGCAGTTGGAGAACATCAGCGACCACATGGGCCTGCTGGCGGTACAAGGGCCGAAGGCGACCGCCACCTTGCAGCCACTCTTCGATGTGGACCTGGGCGCCATGGAATACTACACGGCGCAGTACGCGGAAATGAAAGGGGTGGGGCTGGTGCTGGTGAGCAGCACGGGATATACCGGCGCAGGCGGCTTCGAGCTGTACGTGCCCAACCCGCATTTGCGCAAAGCCTGGGATGCGGTGTTCGCGTCGGGTGCGGCCCATGGGATCAAGCCATGCGGCCTGGCCGCACGCGACACCTTGCGCTTGGAGATGGGCTTCTGCTTGTATGGGAACGATATCGACGATACGACATCGCCCCTGGAGGCAGGGCTCGGGTGGATCACCAAGTTCACCAAGGACTTCACCAACAGCCCCGCGCTGAAAGCCCAGAAGGAACAGGGAGTAAAACGCAAGCTCGTAGGCTTTGAAATGATCGATCGGGGCATTCCGCGCCATGGGTACAACGTCGTGGATGCGGATGGGAGCGTCATCGGCACGGTGACCAGTGGCACCCAGAGTCCCTCGCTCAACAAGGCCATCGGCATGGGATATGTTCCAACCGGCCTCAGTGCGCCCGGCACCATCATCCACATTGATGTGCGCGGCAAAGCGCTCAAGGCACAGGTGGTGAAGACACCCTTCTACAAACCGGATTGAGCGGAGCGGGATCGGGGCGTACCACCACCCGGACACCATCGCACGCCGCAGAAAACTATCTTCACCACGGCCAAGTACCGGCACAACCATAACGGCCATGAACCAGAGCGCCGACTATCGGTTCCGGGTGGAGACCTGCTTCATCCCGGGGCAGTATCCGTACTACATGCAGGACATGGGCATCGTGGTGGTGATCGACATCCTGCGGGCCACCAGCGCCATGGTCACGGCCTTCGAGCACGGGGTTGACCGGATCATCCCGGTGAGCACGATCGAGGAGGCTCGCAACTACATCGGACGGCCCGGCTTCATTGCGGCTGCGGAGCGCAACGGCGAAGTGGTCGAAGGCTTCAGTGTGGGCAACTCGCCCATCGCCTTCGCACAGATGGACCTTAAGGGGAAGACCATCGTGATGACCACCACCAACGGCACCAAGGCCATCAATACGGCAAGTGCGGGGAAGCGTGTCGTCATCGGGGCCTTCCTCAACCTTACCGCACTGACCGACTGGTTGCTGAAGCAGGACGACAACATCCTGCTGCTGTGCTCGGGTTGGAAAGACAAGTTCAACCTGGAGGACAGCGTGTTCGCCGGGGCCGTAATGGAGCGGCTGTTGCAGAGCGGCAAGTTCGGCATGGAGGAGGACAGCAGCATCTCGGCCAAATACCTGTACATGTCCGCTCGGGACAACCTCATGAGTCTGCTGCGGTCAGCACCTCGCCGCAAACGTTTGGAAAGCCTGAACCTGTACGAGGATGTGAAGTATTGCCTCACCCCCGACCAGAGCACGGTGATCCCTGTGCTGAACGAAGGATCGCTGGTACGCATGACCTCGTGATGATCAGGTCGTCCGTTCTGAAGACCATCGCCATCCTGGCCGTGGTTGCCGCATGCTGGCCATTCGCCACGAGCAGGAACGCGGATGCGTGGGGCTTCTTCGGGCACAAGCGCATCAACCGGATGGCGTGCTTCACGCTGCCGCCCGCGATGTTCGGGTTCTACAAGCGCCACATCGACTTCATCAGCGATCACGCCCCCGACCCCGACCGCCGACGGTACGCCGTTCCCGAGGAGGCCGCGCGCCATTACATCGACATCGACCATTATGTAAAACCCGGAGAGGATCCCTTTTCCGTGGTACCACGCACCTGGGACATGGCGGTGGCCAAGTTCGGCGAGGACACCTTGCAAGCTTACGGCATCGTGCCCTGGCACATCCCCGTGGTGTACGGCAGGCTGGTGCGCGCCTTCCAGCGGGGCGATGTGGACCGGATCCTGTACTACAGCGCCGAACTGGGCCATTATGTGGGCGATGCGCACGTGCCCCTGCACACCACGGAGAATTACAACGGCCAACTCACCAACCAGCATGGTATCCACGCGTTCTGGGAGAGCCGGATCCCCGAATTGAGCGCCGAACTCAACTACGACCACCTCGTGGGTCGTGCCACCTATATCGACGATCCCCTGGGGATCGCGTGGGACGCGGTACGGGCCAGCCATGCTGAGGTGGACAGTGTGCTGGGGATCGAACGTGCCCTGAACGAACGCTTCCCTGAAGACCTCAAGTACGTTTTTGAGGACCGGGGGAGGGGCGTCATGCGTTTCCAGTCTCAGGAGTTCACCAGGGCGTATGAGGACGCCATGGGGGACATGGTAGAGCGGCGGATGAACGCCAGCATCATCACCCTGGGCTGTTTCTGGTACTCGGCCTGGGTGGATGCCGGACAGCCCGATCTGGACCGGTACGAGCAGAAGGACGTGAGCGACAGCCTGAAGATGATCCTTGCAGCGGAAGATGAGGTGATCAAGATGGCGAAGCAGAGCCTTGGAAGACCGGAGCCGAACGAGTAAGGGCGATGCTCGCATCGCCCCGCTTTGGCATCGCCCTGGCTCGTAAATACCTGATGCAGCGCCTCACAAGCGCAGTTGCGCGATCGTGCGCACCGGGCCGGGATCACTCACAGGTCATGGAGTCGTCCACCGCCTGGCCGTAGCCGAGGATCCCGCCTTTCAGGTTGATCAGGTTGCTGAAACCGTAGCGCGTACTCAAGGCGTTGATGACGGCCGCGCTACGCGCCCCGCTACGGCAATGCATCACCACGGGCATGTCCTTGGGGATCTCGGCGACACGGTCCACGACCTCACCCATGGGGATCAGTGTCCCGCCGATGTTGCAGCGCTCCGCCTCATATGGCTCGCGCACATCAATGAGGAGGAACCGCTCATTCGCGGCCCGCATGCGCCTCAATTCATGAGGAGTGATCTCTTTCATGTTCAACAATGGTCAATTCAGAAACGGGAGAAGTGCGACAAGGCCGGCTGGCAGGGGGATCCTTCGTCGCTCCCCGCTCCCCACCCCGCACGCCTCACTCATCATTCACCTGCTTCAACCGGGCCACCATCTCCTCGGGAAGGTGCTGGAAGAACGTATCTCCGCGCAGCCCGAGCCTCAATGTTTCCAGCGGGATCACCTCTTCGGCGGGCACGTTGCCGAGGTTCACGTTGGGGCCCAGTTCCTTGATGAACCAGGTTTGCTGCGCCTTCAAGGGTGCCTCCCAGATGATGTCGTCCTTGGGGACCTTGGCCACGATGCGGTTCACGAGCGCGGTATGGGCATGGCCACTGGGGCGGTAGATGCCCACGGTGCCGCTTTCGCGTGCCTCGGCGATCACCTTCCAACTGCCCGCTTCAAGTTCGGTGTTCATCATGCGCACCCACTTCGCCGGGCTGATCAGGATGCCGGTCTCCTTGCTGCCCACCTCACTCAGTACGGTATGGTCCTGGGCGAGGGTGTTGATGAACTTGCACTTCTCCTCGTGCGGCAGGTTGATCGACCCGTCGCTCACCTCGGCGCAATCGAGCCCCAGGTCGCTCAGAAGCTTCCTGTACTGCTTGAAAAGTCCGCGCGCGATGAAGGCTTCGAACAGCGTGCCACCGAGGTACACACGGATCCCCGCGCTCCGGTACAACTTGATCTTCTCTTTCAGGTGGGGGGTGACGTAACTGGTGCCGAAACCGAGCTTCACCAGGTCGGTCAAATGGCCGCTGGCCGCGATCAGGTCCTCCACCTGTCGCAGGCAGAGTCCCTTGTCCATCACCATGGTCAGTCCCGATTCGCGCGGCTTCGGGCTGCGCGGCGGGATGTGGGGGAGGTGGTAGTTCACTTGCCGTACAGGTCCAGCAGATGTGTCACCTGTGGCATGTTCGCCACCTCGGGGTAGTGTTCGAGCAGTGTGTTGTGACATGAGTGGTCGGACATGAGTGCCTCCTCCAGTTCCAGCAAGGCCTGCTGCTCGCGGCCGCAGCGCAGCAGGTAACTGGTCAGGCGGTACTTGTATCGGGCGTTCAGTTTGTGTACCAGCTCGCACTCCTGGAATTTCGAGAGCGCGGCTTCCGGGCCTTTCAGCTTGAGCAGCATGTCCGCATGGTCCATCCAGCCTTCGAGGTGCTGGGGCTCGATGGAGTTCAGGCGTGCGTACCCATCCAGCGCGTCCTCCCAACGTTTGGCGCGCCCGAGGCTGTTGGCGTAATAATACCATGCGTCCGGGCTTTCGGGCGCGATACGCGTGGCGTTCTCCAGGTCGCGGATGGCCTCAGGCAGGCGGTTGAGGATATCCTTCACCACGCCACGGCCGATCCACGCATCCGCCCAGGTGGGGTCCATGTGGATGGCCTGGTCGTAATGGATCAGGGCCTGCTCGTAGTGCTCCATCTTCTCGTAGCACTCGCCGATGTAGCTGAACGTGATAGCCTGCGGACCGTCGAAGCCCAACGTTTCCTCGTACAGGGAGATCGCCTCGGCGTAGTGTCCTGCCAGCAACAGGTTGCGCGCCCGGCTGAAATAGGCACTGGTGAAGCGCTCATCAATGGCCAGGGCCAGGTCCAGCGCCTCATTGCTCTCCTCGAAGCGCTCCAGTTTGGCCAAGGTGTTGCCCAGGCAGAACCAGCCCACCGCGCTGTACGGATTGTCGTTGGTGAAGCTCCGGAACCAGCTGATGCTGGCCTCATCGGCATTGGCCAGGTCGAAGCAGAAGGCCAGCTCATGTAGTACGGTCTCGTTCTCCGGATTCAGTTCCACGGCCTTCTTCAGGCAATCCAGAGCGACCTCGTACTCCTCCAGGTTCTCATGCTCGAAGGCCAGATCGAGGTAGATCTCGTCAAGCCCTTCCTCGGCCAATTGGAGCGCACGGCGGTAGTGCTCCACCGCGCGGCGAAAGTTCCGTTGCTGGCTGTAGATGCTCGCTTTGTTCAGCTGGATCTCCGGTGTGTGCGGCTCGATCCGTTCCAGTGCATCGAAGATCTCGAGGGCCTTGTTCAGCCGCCCCATGCCCATATGGACGAGGCCTTCGCAGAAGGTGACCTCCACCGAACCCGGGTGCTGGCGCCTGGCCATCTCCAGTGCGCCCTGGGCCCGACGCGCCTCGTTGTTCGCGAGGTAATGGTCGATGATCATCTCGAACTCGGACACATCAAAAAATCCGGGCTGCTCGCGGCCAAGCTGCGATTCGTAACGTCTGACGCAGTCGCTCTGCTCCTCGTGGCGATCGTGTCCTCTTCGGCTGTTGTGCATCCGGTGCCGATGCGGCCCGTCAAGGGGTCAGGGAGGCATCGCGTTGTGCGAAAGTACACAAGCGATCCCGGAACATTCCGTTCACCGGTCAAGCAGGGGATCAACAGGGGATCGTTCGCCAAGAGAAGCCCCTGTGGATCAAGAGACCAGGTAATTTTGCGGCCCCTTTTCGCCGGACCGCGATCAATGGCTGGCTCGTTCCCACGGCGCAAGGGCGCTCCGCTATGACCCTCATCAAAAGCATCTCCGGTATCCGTGGCACCATTGGTGGTGTACCTGGCGACAACCTCACCCCGATCGACGTGGTGCGTTTCGTATCCGCGTTCGGCACATTGATCAAACAGCGATCGGGTCGGACCAGGCCGGTATGCGTGGTTGGTCGGGATGCACGCCTGAGTGGCCCCATGGTCGGCGATCTGGTGCGGGCCACGCTCACCGGACTGGGCTTCGATGTGATCGACCTGGGTCTGGCCACCACGCCCACGGTGGAAATGGCCGTGCCTGGCGAAGGGGCCGACGCAGGCATCATTCTTACCGCCAGCCACAACCCCGCGCAATGGAACGCCCTCAAGTTGCTGAATGCGCACGGGGAATTCATCAGTGCGGCCGACGGCGCCGAGATGCTCCGGATCGCGGATGACGGCCTGTTCGATTTCGCCCGGATCGACCACCTCGGCTCGGTGCGCGAGAACGACTCATGGACGCAAAAGCACATCAACGCGATCCTCGCGCTGGATCTGGTGGATGTGGCCGCGATCAAGGCCCGGAATTTCAAAGTGGTGGTGGATGCCGTGAACAGTGTGGGGGGCATCGCTGTTCCCCTGTTGCTGAAGGCGCTCGGCGTGAAGGAGGTTGTGGAACTCTACTGCGAACCGAACGGGCGGTTCCCCCACAACCCAGAACCGTTGCCGGAGCACCTGCAGGACATCTGTTCCTTGGTGAAGAAAGAGAAGGCCCACGTCGGCATCTGCGTGGATCCGGATGTGGATCGCCTGGCCCTCGTTTGCGAGGACGGTTCCCTGTTCGGCGAGGAGTACACCCTGGTGGCCTGTGCGGATCACGTACTGGGCAGCCGCCCGGGCGATACGGTCAGCAACCTGAGCAGCACCCGGGCCTTGCAAGACGTGGCCGAACGCCATGGCCGCACCCGCCATGCGAGCGCCGTTGGGGAAGTGAACGTGGTGGAGATGATGCGGAAGGTGAAGGCGCCCATCGGTGGCGAAGGCAACGGCGGTGTGATCCTGGGCGAACTGCACCACGGCCGGGACGCACTGGTGGGCATCGCGCTCTTCCTGACCCTTCTGGCTCGGCGCGGTGTGAGGACCAGCGAGTTGCGTCGCAGCTATCCCGACTACTTCATCAGCAAGAACAAGATCGAGTTGGAGCCGGGCATGGACGTGGCAGGCCTTGTGGGCGCCATGGAGGAAAAATACCGCCAGCAACCGCACAGCACGATTGATGGCCTACGGATCGAGTTCGGTCGCGAGTGGGTACACCTGCGCGGCAGCAACACCGAGCCCATCGTGCGCATCTACGCCGAAAGCAACAGTCCCGACAGGGCCGATGAACTGGCCAAGCGGATCATGGGCGAGATGGCAGGGCTCACTGAACGGATCTGATACCGGGCATCCCACCTTTGTCCCCATGCGCAAGGTTTACCTCGACAACGCCGCCACCACACCGCTCGACCCCGAAGTGCTGGATGCCATGCTGCCGTACATGCGCGAGCATCACGGCAACCCCAGTGCCATCCACAGTTTCGGCCGCACCACCCGTGCCGCCGTTGAACAGGCCCGGCGAAAGATCGCTTCGTTGTTGAACTGCTCGCCCGGCGAGATCATTTTCACGAGCGGCGGGACCGAAGCGGACAACATGGCCATATTCGGAAGCGTGCGCGACCTCGGGGTGGAGAACCTGATCACCTCCCCGATCGAGCACCACGCGGTAGAATACGTGGCCCATGCCCTGCATGCCGAGGGCAGGGCGCGGATCCACTGGGCGGACTTGGATGCCCAGGGACGCGTGGACATGGGCCATTTGGAACAGCTGCTCAAGGCCAACCCCAAAGCCCTGGTGAGCCTGATGCACGCCAACAACGAGATCGGCACGCGCATCGACCTGCATGCGGTCGGGGCGTTGTGCCGGAAGTACGGTGCGCTTTTCCACAGCGATACGGTCCAGACCATGGGGCACTACCGCTTCGACCTGGCGCAACTGCCCGTGGACTTCATCACCTGTGCGGCGCACAAATTCCATGGACCCAAAGGCATCGGCTTCCTGTTCATGCGGAACGGGGCCACGCTGAAGCCCATGATCCTCGGCGGCTCGCAGGAGCGCAACATGCGCGCCGGTACGGAGAACCTGTACGGGATCGTTGGCCTTGCCAAGGCCATGGAGTTGGCCTACCGGGACCTGGATGAGCACATACGCCATGTAACTGGGCTCAAGAAGCGCATGATGGCGCGCCTGATCGAATTGATCCCCGGCATCGTGATCAATGGCGACCCCGGGGACGATGCCCTGTACACGGTGCTCAGCGTTCACCTTCCAGAGGATGGCCGGAGTGAGATGCTGATCTACAACCTGGACATCGAGGGCATCGCGTGCAGCGGCGGCAGCGCGTGCAGCAGCGGCAGCAACAAGGGCTCGCACGTGATCGGGTACCTGTACCCGGGGCGCGAAGGCGCGAATGTCCGTTTCTCATTCAGCAAGTTCACCACGCTGGAGGAGGTGGACCGGGCCGCGGAGGTGCTGGCCAAGGTGTACGCACCGGTGGCCGTGAAGGGCTGATCCGGTTCCCCCATCGGACGCAAGGACAACGCCTCCATCGGGATCAGAACATCACCCGCCAGACCAGTTTGCCCACCACGCTGCGCGAGGCCGGATCGTCGATGCGGATGCGGTCGGTGGGGGAGTGCGACTGGTTGAAAACCAGGAAGAGGTCTGTGCCGATCTTCGGGATCCAGTGCAGGCGGGCATTCACCAGGCCGATGTCCTGCAAGCTGTTCCACTGACCGAAGATGGAGACGGACAGGTTCGGGTTGAATGCCCAGGTGGGATAGAGGGCCACTTCGTGCGTTTCCAGCCGGACCTTGTTACGCAGGTCGTTGACGGGGAACTCCAAAGCGTTCCAGGTGTGGTCCAGTTGCACGTTGAAATGCTTATTGAAGTTGCCCGTGATGCTCGTGTTGTACGTGGTCTTCTTCCCGCCGAAAAAGGTGCCCCAGGATCCGTTCCATTCCATTTGCAGGCGCCGGCCGCGGAAGGTGGACACGTAGAACCCGGTCTCCCGGTAACTATAGCGTCCGGCCGCGATGCTGATGTCGTCGCTGATGTCGAAGGCCTCGGCCACCCCGTCCTCGAACCAGGCGAACCAGAGCCCTGCCTCGTCGCCTTTGCCCAGGAGCACGCCGAGCGGCGATGTGCTGAATGAGAACGATTCCACGTTGCCGGTATGTGCGGTGCGGTACATGCTCACTTCGGCCAGGTTGAAGAGCATCTTGCGCACGCCCAGCTTCTGGAACCAGCGCGGTTGGAAGTTCACCTCGGCTTCGGCCAGCTCATAATTGGTGCGGTTCAGGAAACCGAGTTCGGGTTTGAAGCCGCCCTCGGTGGTGCCGATCAGGGCCGCGCAGTCCCAGCGGTCATTCGGATAGGCGAACCAGAGTCCCGCGCTGGTGCCGTTGCTGTCGAGTTCGCCATCGGTGATGCTGCGGGCGTACCAACCTTCCAGGGCGATGCGTTTGTCACCGAGGAATTTGTTGCTGTTCCAGCCGCCGTCCACGGCCACCACTTGGCTGCTCACGTCCGCATTGATCTTGCTGGTGACCAGTCCGCCCACGAAGCTCTGCTCGCCGATATCGTGCTTGTAGCGGAACACGGCATTGTTGGTGGTGGGCGCGTCCCCGGTGGCGCCGGTCTGAAGCACCAGCGCCCCGATGTTGTGTCTGCCCTGTTTGCCGAAGAGCCGCGCACCGCCCAGCACGGGCACGGGCATCCCGTTCTCGATGCCGATCCTGCGCGTGTAGAAGAAGCGGTTCTGCCCGTCGATGTCGAACTGGTAGTTGCCCTGGCCTTCCAGGAAAAAAGCCCTCTTTTCCGGATAGAATAAACTGAATCGCGTCAGGTTCACCGGGATCCGGTCCGCTTCCACTTGGGCGAAGTCGGTGTTCACCGTCAAGTTCAGCTTGAGGGTAGGGGAGACGTTGATGTTCAGGTCGGCGCCCAGCTTGCCCGGCCAGTCGTCCTTTTCACCCTTCACCTGCTGAAGGCCGCCCAAGGCGTAGGGTTTGAACTCGAAGCGCTTCGCATACCCGATGTCGCGTATGCCCACCAGCGTGCCCGTATTGCCCAGATTCTCAATGGCGGTGTTCCGGCTCCAGCCCTGCCAGTTCACCTGCTCGTTCTTGCTGCGCACATTGCGTTCGAAGTTGATGCCCCAGGCCTGTTCCTTCACCTTGGGGAACTGGAGCGTGTTGAACGGGATGCGGAATTCCGCCGTCCAGCCGATGTCGGTGCAGGTGGTCACCACGTCCCACACGCCGTTCCAATCGGTATTGAAGCCGCTGTTCGGACTCACCTGCATGTCGCCCCGGGCACCGTTCGGGTTGGTAACGAAAAGATAACCGTTCCGGTGGTCGTTGAAGGTGCTGATCACGAACTGGAAGTTGTCGTCGGCGTACCAGGCGAAATCGCGCTGCATGTACTTGGCCTGCATGTGTTCCGGATCGTTCACCGGCAGGGTGACGCCCACGAAGAGGGCGAGGCTGTCGTACACGATGGCCACGTCGGTGCGGTCCGTTCCGGGCGCGTCCTGCACGGGATCACGTTGCGTAAAGTTGGAAATGTGGATGGCGCGCGCCCAGCAGGGCTCATCCAATGTCCCATCGAGTTTCATCGGCTCGTGGATGCGGAGGGCCTGCAGGGTGTCGGGCTGGCTGCGCTGGGCCTCGGACACTTCGGCGAAAAAGCCGGCCACGCCGGCCGTGAGGACGGTTCTCAGGAAAGGCGCGTGCCGCATGACGCGCCCGAAACTAACCGCGGCCGCGCGTGGTTCATCACACGTTCCAACACACCACGCCGACGACCGGGCCGGATCATCACCGACATCAACGGAGCTGATCGAGCAGCGCGGTGATGGTATCGGCCACGATCAGCTCCGTCTCCCCGTGCAGGAAGCCTTCCCGGCGCATCATGCGCACCTGGTCCAACAGCGGATCATAGAATCCATGGGCATTCAACAGGCCGATGGGTTGCCGGTGCAGGCCGATCTGGCGCCAGGTGAGCAGTTCGAAGAGTTCGTCCATGGTGCCGAAGCCGCCGGGCAGGGCGATGACCGCATCGCTCAGCTCGTGCATGCGCTGCTTGCGCTGGTGCATGGTGTCCACCAGGATCAATTCCGTTACACCCTGGTGCGCGAGTTCAGATTTCTCCATGAAACGCGGGATCACCCCGATCACCTCGCCACCGGCTTTCATGGCTGCATCGGCCACCACACCCATCAGGCCCACATGACCTCCGCCATAGACGATGCCGAACTTGTTCAATGCGAGGGTGCGGCCCACCTCGGCGGCCAGGGCCTTCCAATGGGCCGCATGGCCGGATGAGGCCCCGCAGAAAATGGCTATCCTGGGCATGGCAGGTTGGTCCGGTACGCAAGCCGGAGCGCGTGTTGTGCCGCGCAAGGTATCCGGATCAACTTTGCTCCCATGTTCCATCGCCTCACCCCGTTCGTCGCACTTTGTGCCATCCCGCTCCTCGCATCGGCCCAGAACGGGCTTCGCCCGCACGGCCGCAACGCCGCCGACCTGCCGGATTGGGCGGTGCTCATGTACGGTGCCGATCCCGACGTGCGCGCCGTGGAGGATGCGTACACGGACTGGTTCCGGACACATCCGTTCGAGAAGACCGTGCATACGCAGCACTACAAATTCTGGCTGAACCAGGTGCGGGGCGAGGTCGATATGCACGGCCACGTGCGCCCGATGGGCGCGCAGGAGCGCCACGCCCGCGAGCAGCAACTGCGCGAGGCGCGGGGCGGCGGTCCGGGATGGACCTGGGCCGGGCCGGACATCCACTACGCCGAGGATGGCGCTGGCATCGATGTGGCCAAACACTGCAATGTGTACACGATCGATCGGTCGCTCACCGATCCGAACACGCTGTACTGCGGCACGGAGAGCGGCGGCGTGTACAAGAGCACCGACCAGGCCGCGAACTGGACCTTCGTCACCAAGGACCACATCATCAACGCGGTGAGCGCCCTGCGGATCCACCCCACCGACCCGAACACCGTGCTGGTCAGTTCCGAGAACGAGTTCTGGCGCACCACCGACGGCGGAACCACCTGGGCGGTGATCGGCGATGCCGCGTTCCAGGCCCTCAACATCAGCGCGTGGGAATTCGCGTTCGACCCGGGCGATCCGAACACGATACTCGCACCGAGCAACCTGGGCATGTACCGCAGCAGCGATGGTGGCGATACCTGGACCGAAGTACTCAACGAGGAGTGCATGACCGTGGCGCACAAGCCCGACGATCCCGCGATCTGGTACACCATCCAGTTCGAGCCGGCACTCGGGTACAGCCGCTTCTACAAGAGCGTTGACCACGGACTCACCTGGAGCCTGCGCGACAACGGCTGGTACGCGCCACCGCCGGGCGAGGAGGGGGACTACGACATCGAGGGCGGGCGCTTGGCGGTGACCGCGGCGGACAACGGGCGCATCTACGCCGTACTGGTCGGCTATCAGCAGGCCGGCGCCAGCATCACCACCAATGGATGGGTGGGCACCTGGATGAGCACCGACGCCGGCGAGACCTGGACCTTCCCGCATGGCCAGATCGGCACGCCCTATACCGAGGCCCATCCGAACCTGATGAACTTCACAGGGGACGATGGGGACTACACGCAGATCCACTACAACACCTGCATCATCGCCAGCCAGATCGATGCGGACCGGATCCTGATCGGCGGCTTGAACCTCTGGCGCAGCAACGATGCCTCGGCCACGTATGAGCCGGTCGGCGGCTACATCGGGCCGGTGGAACGCACGCACCCCGACATGCAGGAACTGCGCGTCTTCGCCGATGGACAGGGAGGGGAGGAGGTCTGGATCGGCTGCGATGGCGGGGTGTACCGCAGCACCGATCTGGTAGCGACCCACGATGCGCGCTGCCGCGGCCTGGAGGCCATCAACCTCTGGGGCTACGATCAGGGCTGGAACGACGACATCCGCGTGGGCGGACGCTACCACAACGGCAACATGGGCTACCACGAGGATTACGAGGAAGGCGAATACTTCTCACTCGGTGGTGGCGAGGCACCCACCGGTTACGTCAACTACAGCGATCAGCGCAAGACGTACTTCAGCGACATCGATGGGAAGATCATGCCCGCGAGCGTGGACGAGGACCCGCCGAGCTTCCCCATGAGCTTCGACCCGAACGAAAGCTACTACAATTGCAGCAGTTCGCGCATCGCCTTCGATCACCGCTACTTCAACGTGGCCTGGACCGGCAAGGACCACAAGCTCTATCGCAGCACCAACGGCGGAAGTTCGTTCAACGAGTTCCACGCGTTCGGTTCCAGCGCGGGCAACCAGGTGCTGTGGATCGAGCAGAGCTACGCCGATCCGCGCGTGTTCGTGGTACAGCAGGAAATGGGCGGTTCGGGTCGCCTGTGGCGGTCCGCGGACGACGGCGTCACATGGGCGCAGATCACCCTGCCCAGCACCAGTCGCGATATGTACTTCACCCTCGGGAGTCAGAACGCCGGGGACATCTGGATCACCTACACCGATCGCCCGAACGGACAGAAGGTCTACCACAGCAGCGATGGCGGCGCCAGTTGGACCAACATCACCACGACGATGCTCGACGGCGAGAAACCTTGGGCCATCGCCCACCAGTACGGCACCGACGGTGGCGTGTACCTCGGCCTGCTGAACGGCCGTGTGCTCTACCGGAACAACAGCATGGCCGACTGGGCGGAATTCAGCGATGGACTGCCCGCCGGCACCCAGCCTCTTCGACTGGTCCCCTTCTACAAGACCGGCAAGATCCGCCTGGCCTGCTGGAACCTGGGCGTTTGGGAACACGACCTGTACGAGCCGAGCATCCTGCAGGCCGGATTCGCTGCGGAACTGGGGACCTTCTTCTGCCCGGGCGACAGCATCCACTTCGTGGACCACAGCGTGTGCTCGGCCGGCGCCACCTACGCCTGGAGTTTTCCGGGTGGCACGCCATCGACCAGTACGGAAAAATACCCGACGGTGGTGTACAGCGCACCGGGGAGCTACGACGTCACGCTCATCGTTACGGACAACGGCATCAGCGACACGGCCACGAGCACGGCCTTCATCAGCCAGGCGCTGCCCGTGGACGCCCTCGACTACACCGAGGATTTCGAGAGTGGCGGCTTCCGGCCGGGGTGGACATTCCATGGCCCGAACGGAACGGGCGGCAACTGGGCCGTTCGCGATGACGCGGGCGGTTTCGGCAGCAGCACCCATGCCATGGCCTACGACAACTTCTACACGGACCTGGGCGGCGCGCGCGATGCGGTGTGGACCGAGAAGCTTGGACCGGTGGATGCCCAGAACCTCACGCTCTCCTTCGATGTCAGCTACGCGCAGTACGGCGGCCAGTACAGCGATACGCTCGCGGTGCGGGTAAGCATCGACTGCGGTGCGACCTGGACCGAGGTCTACGTGAAAGGTGGGGATGAACTGGCCACCGCGCCAGACACACAGGACGCCTTCGTACCCACGGCCGACCAATGGCGCTACGAGGAAGTTCCCTTGCAACAGTTCCTTGGTCAGCCTGAATGGATCATCGCTTTTGAGAACCGGGGGCACTATGGGAACGTGATCCGGGTGGACAACATCAACCTTGCACCACTCTGGTTCGGCGTGGAGGACGTCGGGAGCAGCTCCGGGCTGAATGTCTACCCGAACCCCGCCCAGGACAGGCTGGAAGTGCGTGCGTATGGGTTGAACGGAGCCACTACGCTGCGCGTGCTGGATGCCGCCGGTCGGGAAGTGCTGCGTTCCGCGATCAGCACCATCGGCGACCGCTGGTCGGGCAGGGTGAACGTTGACGGCCTGAGCAACGGCGTGTACATCTTGATGGTGGGAGGGGTCACCACGCGTTTCGCCGTACAGCGCTGATCATAGCGTGAAGGGCAGTCGCTGCACTTCGTTGGAGCCCTCGCTCCACACCTGCACCGCGTATCGGCCCCTGGGCCAGTCCAGCACGTTCAGGTCCACGGGAAATTCGACCCGCCCGGCCGCGATGGGTACACGGTCTTGGATCACCTGCATCAACCGGCCCGCATCGCTGCGCACCACGATGGTGAGGCGGTCGGGCACACCGCGCTCCACGGCTACAATGCGTGAGATCAACCGGGGCCGACCACTGCACGCCATGCCTTCGGCCTCGGCATATCGCACGGTATAGCGCGGCGCGGGCTGGCCACTGAGCGCACTCAGGCGGTTGCGCAAGGTGTCGTCCTTCGTTCCATCGATCGCGCCGAGCGAAGCGATATCATGCTCGTCGCTCAACACCCAGACCGCTGACTGAACGATACCGTCATCGTAGTCCAGGGAATCCACGAAACGCGCGAGGGTGGCCAGCTTCTCCGGAGCGGGATGGCCCTTGAGGTAGGGTTCGTCCGCCCCGGGACCGCTGTTGGTGGCCTCGCAACAGAATGCCCGGCATGTGACCGTGCTACGACCGTTCGGGGCCAGAGCGATCATCTCCTCGCGGACCACGATCAGGTCCTGTACACCCTCCACCTGGCTCACGAAGACCCATCCGGGCGGGATGCTGGTGCGCAGCGCGGTGGCCGTGCGGTTCTTCACGTCCACCTGCAGGCATTCGCCCGAGTGGCCGCCGAGCGCACGAGGTGCAAGCTCAATGCGGCCCTGTTCCAGGAGCTCGATGAGCGGGGTAGTGGTCGCGGCGTCGCCTTCAACAACGGCGCAGGCCAGCACGGTACCGGCAAGCAGGTAACGCATGTGGGCGGCTTTTTCGTGCAACGCGCGATGGACGAGGATCCTTGTGCAGCCCTACGGCCACCGCTTCCGTTGACCCCACCGGAAGGTCCGAACCGGCGTCACCAGTTCATCGCCATCATCCGGTTTGAACCAGGGCGAAAGCGAAGGGTCCAGCGGGCTCTTCACCCCATAGATCTCCTGTGAGGGCATGCCGCTCTGGGCCAAGCGGAACACCGGAGCGATCGGGCCGTTCGTATCATCCTTGTGTGGCTGAACTGGACCTTGAGCCGTAGACCTGCCGCAACGGGCCACGAGAAGCGCTGTGTGCCGGAGGGAACGCTTGGGTAATAACAGGCTCGCCTGAATGCGGGATCGTGACCCGCCCAGCGTGATCAGGCCTTAGCCTTCTGCGCCTTGCCCGGTGCTTCCACCTCGGGCGGTACGTAGCCGAACAAGCGGTTGTCCTTGATCATGTTGTCCACGTACGGCGGCACCATGCTCTCCCAGCCCGGTTCACCGTCGCGGATCATGCGCAGCGCGGCCTGGCTGAAGATGGGGAGCACCGAGGGGTCGTAGTTCTCGATGTCCACCATGCGCTTGTTGCTCACCAGATAGTCGTACAAGGGCCGCAGGCGCGGATGTACCGGCATGTTCTCCAGCGTCATGGTCTCCACGTCGGCCGTGGGTTTGCTCGGGTACACGTACACCTTCAGGTCGCGGGTGAAGAGGATGCCGAAGGCCTCGAGCATGCCGCCGTTCAGGTTGCGGTAGTATTTTTCCTCGAAAACCTCGATCAGGTTGTTCACGCCCATGATCAGGCCGAGCCGGGCCTTGGTGAAGCGGCTGAAGTACTCCACCAGCTTGTAATACTCCTGGTAATTGCTGATCAGTACGGTCTGCCCCAGGGAGCACAGGATGTCGGCCCGGTCGATGAAGTCCTTCTCGTCCACGTCGCCGGTATCGGCCTGCAGGTTGTTCAACGTGATCTCGAAGAGCACCTGGAGCTTCTGACGGTCAACCCTGTTCTCCTTGATGAACATGTTGTACCCGTTCATGATCATGTCGATGTTGACCTTGGTCACGGGCCGGAAGCTGCCGCGGATGGCGAGGATGTTCTTCTTGTAGAGCACCTCGCTGGCCTGCAGGTTCTGGCCATCGGGACCGAAGATCACCGCGTCGGTGTAGCCGCGCTTCACCAGTTGGAGGCTCAACAAGCGGTTGTCCACCTGGCTGAAGTCGGGCCCGTTCATCTGGATCATGTCGATCTCCACCACGTGCCGGCTCACGTTGTCGTACAGCGCGGTCATGATCTCCTGCGGGTCCTTGTGGTGGAAGAAGCAGGCGTGGATCAGGTTCACGCCCATGATACCGATGTTCTCCTGCTGCAAGGAGATGTCCGGGTCGTGCAAGCGCACGTGGACGATGACATCGCTGGTCGGTCGATCGGGCGCGGTTTGGAACCGGACACCGAGCCATCCGTGCCCGCCATGGGGCCGCTCGAAAGTGCTGGTGGCCACCGTATTGGCGAAGGTGAAGAACTTGCGGGTGGGGTGGTCCTTGCGGCTGAGGCGTTCGAGCATGAGGCCGTACTCGTGGCGCAACATGTTCTTCAACCGGCTCTCGCACACGAAACGGTTACCGGGTTCGGGCCCGTAGATCGCATTGCTGAAATCCTTGTCGTATGCGCTCATCGCCTTGGCGATGGTCATGCTGGCCCCGCCCGCCCGGAAGAAGTGACGCACCGTTTCCTGCCCGGCACCGATCTCGGCGAACGTGCCATAGAGGTCCATGTCCTGGTTGATCCGCCGGGACTTCTGGTTCGGACTCAACGGTACGCGTTGGTGCTCAATATTGGTCGTCATCGCAAGGGCATCCGTGAACGTGGCAAATGTAGGGTGGTCCGCGGCCCGGAGCCGACGTGGCGGGGAAGTGCGGCACCCGGGATCGTCCGTTCATGAACGATGGGACCGACCGGAACCGTCGGCCTGTTAAGTTTGCGGCCCCATTCAAAAATGGAAGCATGAAGATCCTGGTTCTCATCGCGCAAGTACCCGATACCACTTCGCGTATCGCGTTCAAGGATGGCGGCACGGCCTTCGACGGCACCGGCGTCACCTGGATCGTGAATCCCTACGATGAATGGTATGCGCTGGTGCGCGCACTGGAACTGAAGGAAGCGGCCGGAGCGGGGAGTATCACCACGATCACGGTGGGGGGTGCTGATGCGGAGGCCACCATCCGCAAGGCCCTGGCCATCGGTGCCGACGATGCGGTGCGTGTGGATGCGCAGCCCGCTGATGCGTATGGCGTGGCGACCCAAGTGGCGGCATACGCCAAGGACAAGGGCTTCGAGCTGATCCTTGCGGGCAAGGAGACCATCGACCACAACGGGGGACAGGTAGGGGCCATGGTGGCCGAACTGCTCGACCTGCCGTACGTGGCACTGGCCAGCAAGCTCGATGTTGCGGCCGGCAAGGCGACCATCGAACGCGACGTGAACGGCGGGGTGGAGGTGGTGGAAGCCGCGCTGCCCATGGTGGTGGGTTGCGCCAAAGGCATGGCCGAACAGCGCATCCCCAATATGCGCGGCATCATGGCAGCGCGCACCAAGCCGCTCACGGTGGTGGCCCCTGTGGCCGCCGACGAGCTGGCGAAAGCCGTGAAATTCGAGCTGCCGCCCGCCAAGGGCGCGGTGAAAATGATCCCTGCCGATGAGGCCGGCAAACTCATCGAACTGTTGCACACCGAGGCCAGGGTGATCTGAACACATGATCCACTGGACCGGGATCACCGGTCCGAACACGCACCATGAGCACCATCGTATTCCTGGATACCCGGGGCGAAAAACTCCCCAAGGCCGCCCGCGAGGCCGTCACCTACGCCAGTCAACTTGCAGGAGGTCCGGTCACCGCCGTCACCTTCGGCGATGCCCAAGGGCTGGAAACATTGGGGGCGCAAGGTGCGGGCAAGGTGATCGTGGCGCGCGGGCTGAAGACCGTGGATGGCCAGCAACTCACGCGCCTGGTGGCCGATGTGGCCACCAAGGAGCATGCGGACACCATCGTATGCGTTCACGATGCCACCGGGAAAACGGTGGCCCCGCGCGTGGCCGTTCGCCTGAAGGCCGGGCACGTGGCCGGGGTGACCGGCCTGCCGGAGGGCGGGCTCTTCCGTCGCAACGTGTTCAGTGGCAAGGCCCGCGCATTCGTGGAGGTGAAAAGCCCTGTGAAAGTACTGAGCCTGATGCCCAACAGCATTGCTGTAGGCACCGGTACCAACAGCGCAACGGTAGAGGAGTACGCCGGGGACCCGGGCCCTGCCCGCATCACCGTGAAAGAAGTGCGGAAAGCGGGAAGCGGTGTACCCCTGCCCGAAGCCGACCTGGTGGTGAGCGCAGGTCGGGGAATGAAGGGTCCCGAACACTGGGGTCTGGTGGAGGAACTGGCCAAGGAACTCGGTGCGGCCACCGCCTGCAGTCGCCCCGTGGCCGACATGCACTGGCGCCCGCACCACGAGCACGTGGGCCAGACCGGGTTGGCCATCCGCCCGAACCTCTACATCGCCATCGGCATCAGCGGAGCCATACAGCACTTGGCCGGGGTGAACCAGAGCAAGGTGATCGCCGTGATCAACAAGGACCCCGAGGCCCCCTTCTTCAAAGCAGCGGACTATGGCATCCTCGGCGATGCGTTTGAAGTGCTGCCCAAGTTGATCGAGGCAGCGAAGAAGCTGAACGCCGAGCGGTAGCCGATCACCGCTGACCGGTCCGACTTCCAACGGGCCTGATGGGATCCGGATACAACGAACACCGGGCACCTGACAACCGTTGCACGTACCCTTTTCCGGTCAGGAACGCTGGTCTATCTTCACGGCCTGTCCGCAAACGATGGAGAAGGCCGAATTGAAATTCCTGCGCATCACGTACAGCCATACGCACGCGGGCGCATACGCGCTCATACTTGCGGAGAAGAAAGGCGACCGGCGACTGCCCATCATCATCGGCGGGGTGGAGGCCCAGGCCATCGCCATCCAGGTGGAGAACATCAAGCCGGCACGGCCGCTTACGCACGACCTTTTCAAGAACCTGGCCGACAAGTTGGACATCCGCCTGAAGGAAGTGATCATAAACGACCTTGTCGAAGGTATTTTTCATGCGAAACTGGTGCTGGAACAGAATGGCACCGAGGTGGAAGTGGATGCCCGGAGCAGCGATGCCATCGCGCTCGCATTGCGTTTCGCCTGCCCGATCTTCACGTTCGAGTTCATCATGAGCGCCGCCGGCCTCAAGGTGGAGGAGGGCGAAGAGGAGCCGGAGGGGCAGGGGAAACCCGCCGACAAGCCGGAACGCCAGGAAAAACGCGGCATGAAGGGCGCCAGCTTGGATGATCTGCGAGAGATGCTCACGGAGGCATTGGCCAACGAGGACTACGAACTGGCCAGCAAACTCCGGGATGAGTTGAAGCGGCGGGAGGGTACGAACTGATCGGGCAGCGCCCTGACCAACGGCCCCACGCACCACTCCCGGCTCCGACCTATGTTTACCGCATGGCGGCGCAGGAGGAGGACAATGTGCTGAAGGGCTTCAGCCTCGGTCGCATCCTGCTTCCGGTGGTGATCGGCATCGGCACCACGCTGTTCCTGGTGTGGAAGGCCAGCAACAAGGCCGGGGACCAGCCGATCGTCTGGACCTCGGACACCACGGGATGGATGCTCCTGGCCTTGCTCAGCCTTTTCGTACGCGACTGGATGTACATGCTGCGGATCCGGCACCTGACGGACAACGGCCTGAGCTGGTGGCGTGCATTCGTGGTGATCATGCTGTGGGAATTCTCCAGCGCGCTGGCGCCGGGCATCATCGGCGGCGGCTTCTTTTTCGCCATCTGGATCCTGAGCAGGGAGGGCATCGACGCGGGCAAAAGCATTTCCGTGATCACCTTCACCTCGTTCCTGGACGGGATCTTCGTGGTGGTGATGGCGCCTCTGGTCTACTTCACGGTAGGGCGCGAGGAACTGTTCGGCAGCATGGACACCAGTACCGACCTGACCGGGCTGGGCGCCTTCGTGATCTTCTGGCTGGTCTTCACCATCATCGTCGTGTACAAGCTCTTCGTGGCTTATGCGCTGTTCATCAACCCGCACTTCGTGAAGCGCGCCCTCGTGGGCATTTTTTCCATCAATGGGCTGCGGCGGTGGCGCAGGAGCATGGTCACCACGGGCGATCAACTGATCGTTGCCGCCGCCGAATTGCGCAAGCGCGGCTGGGACTACTGGTGGCCAGGTATTGCCACCACCTTCCTCAGCTGGACGGCCAGGTTCTCCATCGTGAACTGCATCATCCATGCGTTCCACCCGGGAATGGGTTTCAGTAACGACGCGGAGATGTTCGGGAAGCAGGTGATCATGGGCATCATCGTCCTGTTGATGCCCACGCCGGGCGGCAGCGGTATCGCCGAATACATGTTCCGCAATTTCCTGGGCATGTACATCACGGTCGGTCCCGACAAGCTCGCGTTCGTCTGGCGCTTGTTGAGCTACTATCCGTACATCGCCATCGGGGCCTTCCTGCTCCCGCGCTGGGTGAAACGCAATGTGGTGGACCCGTTGGCACACAGGAAAGGGGCCGGGATCCCCGATCCGGACCGGCCGACCACGCTTCCCTCGGAATAACAGCGGGGTTTACCGCCGCGGTCCTCGCCAACGACGACGACCTTGCCCTTCGGTACGGCGATGTTCACCGGACTGCTTCGGGTTCGCGTGCTGCTCACCGATTGGTTTTTTCCCGCCCAGGAACGCATCCACCTCGGCGATCAGATCGCGGGTGAGGGACGCATAATCCTGCTTGGAGCCGGTGCCCGCAGCCTGGTCGGGCCTGCGCTCACGCTCCGGGCGAGGGTGGTGGCCTTTGTCCGTGTGTCGACCGTCCGGCGACTTCTGCCCACGTGGAGCTTCGTTCCGGTCGGTACGTCGTGGAGCGGGACGTTCCGGTCGTGGCGGCTGCGGTGGCCGCTGTGCATGCTGTTGCTGTGGCCGTTTTCCTCTACCCGGGTCCACCACCGGGGTTCCGCCGGCCATGGGGAAAGGATGTTGCTCCACCACCGGCACGTCGCGCTTGATCAGGCGTTGGATATCCCGCAGGTACTCCACTTCCTCCTGGTCGCATAGGCTGATGGCCAAACCGCTGGCGCCCGCACGACCGGTGCGGCCGATGCGGTGTACGTAGGTCTCGGGCACGTTCGGGATCTCGTAATTCACCACGAAGCCCAGCATATCGATGTCGATACCGCGCGCCGCGATGTCCGTGGCCACCAAGGCCCGGATCTTCTTGTCCTTGAAGTTGTTCAGCGCGCGCTGGCGGTAGTTCTGCGCCTTGTTCCCGTGAATGGCGTCGGCTGTGATGCCAGCCTTCACCAGCAACCTGGCGAGTTTGTCGGCCCCGTGTTTCGTACGGGTGAACACAAGCACCTGACGAATGTCCATTTCCTTCATCAAGTGGGTGAGGAGGGCGGCCTTGTTCGGCTTGTCGCAGAAGTAGACCTGCTGTTGCACCGTTTCGGCTGTACTGGAAACAGGCGTCACTTCCACCTTCACGGGATTGGTGAGGATTGAGCCTGAAAGTCGCTGGATCTCAGGCGGCATTGTGGCGCTGAAGAACAGCGTTTGGCGCTTGGATGGAAGGGCGGAGATCACCTTGCGCACATCATGGATGAAGCCCATGTCCAGCATGCGGTCCGCCTCGTCCAGAACGAAGTACTCCAGATCCTTCAAGTGTATGTAGCCTTGGCTCATCAGGTCGAGCAGTCGACCCGGCGTGGCGATCAGGACATCAACGCCTGCCCGCAGGGCGTCCGTTTGCGGTTTTTGCCCCACGCCGCCGAAGATCACGGTGTATTTGAGAGGGGTGAAACGGCCATAGGCGCGGAAGCTTTCCTCGATCTGGATGGCCAGCTCGCGCGTTGGTGTAAGGATCAGGGCCTTGATCGGGCGCCTGGCCCCACGCGAAGCAGGTGCATCGACCGCTTGGATGCTGGTGGAGAGCCGCTGGATGAGCGGAATGGCGAAGGCGGCCGTTTTGCCCGTACCGGTCTGCGCACAGCCGAGCAGGTCGCGGCCTTCGAGCAGGTAAGGAATAGATTGTGCCTGGATGGGCGTTGGCGTGGAATAGCCTTCCGCTTGGAGCGCCTTGCGGATGGGGTCGATCAGGTCGAGCTGATCAAAGGAGGGTTGATGCACGTGGTATGCGTTCAAGTGCGCGAAGAGCCCATTGGTGCCACCCGCACGGTAGGTGTTGGTAAAAGCCCTGCGATCGGTCCGGCGCACAATGATCCGCTGGGGATGGCGCCGTGACAGTCGAGGAACCGGTTCATGCTGACCGGTGAGCGAAAGCAGAGCGCTTAGGGCGGGACAAATGTAGGGGGAAGTGAAGCAGCAGGATTTCATGAGGCCTATAGCGTATGCGGATAGCTCGGATCAAGTGCAACAGGATCGTGGACCAATCCGCTCACATGACTTAACATAATATAAATTATGCGCAGGATCAGGCTACGGAACTCAGGACTGGCCTGAAGATGTTGTCAACTCCTCGGTCCAAGCGTCGGTTCGAAAACAACCCAGATGACCCCGACCCGATCCTGCCCTGAAACCGTAACCTTTGCGGCGCTTGATCTGACCGGGGCGTGCCCCCGACAACAAGACCGATATCCACCTTGGTTCCGGAAAAAAAGCAGCTCGCCTCTGAACCGTCACCGCAAAAGATCCTGCTGGTGGACGACGAACGCGATATCCTGGATCTGCTGAAGTACAACCTGGAACGCGAAGGCTACCTGGTTCGCACGGCATCCAACGGCCAGGAAGCCTTGGCGATGGCACGTGCCGAACATCCCGACCTGATCGTACTCGACATCATGATGCCCGGCATGGACGGTGTTGAGGTCTGTACCCGGCTTCGTGCTTCATCCGAGTTCAGGAAGACCTTGATCACCTTCCTCACGGCACGTGGCGAGGACTACTCGCAACTCGCCGGTTTCGATGCCGGAGCCGATGACTACATCACCAAACCCGTGCGCCCCAAGGTGTTCGTCAGCAAGGTAAAAGCCCTGCTCAAGCGCACCGGCCTGGCCGCAATGGACAACCGGGTCCTGGAGGTGAACGGCGTACGGCTGGATCTGGATAAGGTACTGATCCAAAAGGATGGAGCGGATATCAGGGTCCCGAAGAAGGAATTCGAACTGCTCGCCCTTCTGATGAGCCGACCGGGCAAGGTTTTCAAGCGGGACGAGATCTATGCGCATGTCTGGGGCGACGGTGTGTTCGTGGGCGACCGGACCATCGATGTGCATATCCGCAAGCTGCGCGAAAAGCTCGGCGATGATCGCATCGGCACGGTCAAGGGAATAGGCTACAAGTTCGAGGCATGAGCTTCGCATCCAGCGGACACCTACATTTGCCGCCCGTTACACTTCGGGGTGTAGCTCAGCCCGGTTAGAGTGCTACGTTCGGGACGTAGAGGCCGGTGGTTCGAATCCACTCACCCCGACCAGTGCGAAGCCCTTGCGACGATGTTGCAGGGGCTTTTTCGTGGGACTGGAGCCAAGCGGAGCTTGAGCGAGCAGGCCCCACGAAAAGGCCCCATGAGCGGAGCGAACTGGGCTTGGCACTGTAGCTCCCCCCTCCAGGAAAGCCCGCCTCGGGCGATCCACTCACCCCCACCAGTGCGAAGCCCTTGTGACGATGTTGCAGGGGCTTTTTCATGGGACATGGAGCCAAGCGGAGCTTGAGCGAGCCGTATCCGTATGACCGGAAGGGCGTAGGTGTCGCTTGATGCCTGCTCCTGCCGCGTCAGTGTCGTGGATATCGGGTTCCGGAAGTTGACTTGTGCTCCCGTGATCCCCCTCCCCGTTCCTGGGCCAAAGGCACCGTTCCTCGTTCGTCGAAAATTGGAGGCATCCCTTTGGGGGGAAAGCTCGTCTTATGCCCAGAACCATGTCACGCGCATTCAAAATATCCCTCATCCTCAAGAGCCGGAACAGCCTTCCGGTGTACAAGGATCTGACGAAGCTCAGCGACGTGGAGCTGGATGATCAAGTGCGGGCCATCGTGCGTCGCATGCGGGCCAACGAGAGCGGGATCATTGCCCGCATGAGCCTGCGCCAGCCCACCTTCAGCCTGAACTGAGCCCGACCTTCGTACCGGTGCCGTTGTTGAAAAGCAACGCTCATGGATCATCGACGCTCCGGCCACCGGACCGGGTCACTTCTATATTCGCCCCATCAAACAGCGCAGACGATGAGCGAGCACCATCACGAAGGTCATTTCCCCGAAGAGGCGGAACAGAATGAGATCGCTGGCCCGGTGCTCGTGGCCTTGGGCATGTTGGGCGCCATCGTCCTCATCATCTGGGCGATGTCCTGAACAAGGACGTCAGGCGTCCCCGGCCCGCTCCAGGTATTCGTCGCGCCGAACCAGCGTGTACCAATTGTCGCTGAGTTCGAGGTAGCCGTGCTCGAAGCAGAACACGTAGACGTTCCCTTTCATGGTCCGATAGGTGTGCGTGTGGTACATGAAGTTGTACCCCTTGTCCACCAGTCTGTCGCGATGCACCTTCTTCACGCCCTGGACCCCGTCGTTCAATTCCATCAGGATGCGCCGGTTGCGTTTCAGCGCGTTCACCACGTTGCGCACGTAGTTGATGGGAGCATTATTGCTTCTATAATGGTAGATATTCCGGCACGCGTCAGTGCAGAACTTCTTGTCGGTACGACCGACAATGGACTCGCCGCACTCCAAGCATACCCGGGTTTCCCGCGCTCGCATCGACCCGAAAAGTAACTGAAAAGATCCTGCCTGCGGGGACGGGCGATCGCCTTTGACCGATGACGGGTCGTGGCCTACCTTCGTTGCGATAAGCTCCCCCGGTTGTCATGGCACGTGCGGTCTACTTGCTGATCCTGACGATCGGGGCGCTCGCCACGCGTGCCCAGGGGCCTTTGGATCTGATCGTCCGCACAACTGGTGACTCCATCCACTGCACCATCACCCATGTGCGTTCGGACCGGCTCTTTTACACCGTGCTGGAGGGCGGCCGAGCGAAGCGGGCACGGATCGGGCTGGGCGAAGTGGCCCTGTACAAGCGTGATGGATTCTTTCCGGTGGAACCGGGGCGGGTTGTTGCCTCAGCGGAACCGGACGCCCCGCCCAAGGAACGCGAGCGGGGAAAACACGAGTGGTTGTTCAGCGCTTCCTATGGGTACAGCCATCGCACGGCCGCGGTGTCAGGGAACATACCGCAGGAATACCGGAGCTACATGGAGCGGTTGCGTGCAGGCCGCCACGCCAGTGGTTCGATCCATTGGAGTGCCATGGAGCGCCTGGCCATCGGGGTGATGTACAACGGTTTCTTCGGCTCGCGCAACAGCACCACCATTACCGTGACGCAAGCCGATGGTACCACGCGGCAAGGCGCCATGTCCGACGACATCCGCATGAACTGGTACGGGCTGGATGTTCTGTTCCGGCCGCTGGCCGATAAGAAGGTATCCCCTTACGGGTCGATCGGTGCCGGCTACATCACGTACCTGGACAAGGCGACATACATCGAGGCCTACACTGTGAAGGCCAACTCCGTAGCCGCTCATCTACGGGCCGGAGTGGACATCAACGCGACGGACAAGCTCAGCCTTGGTGCACAACTCGGTTGGCTCACGGGCCGCATCAAGATCTTCAAGATCGACACGGGCGACCAGACCGTTGAATGGCAACTCCCCGAACCCATTTCGGAGGGGCTGGGGCGTATCGATCTGGCCGTGATGTTGAGGTTCCGGTTGTGAGTCCACCTCTCCACGGCCGAATATCCAGGCCCATCCGTCGCCTGCCCGTAGGATGAAATGGTTCCGGTAGACCCATGCTTGCCGTTCTCACGGTGGACAACATACCCATTGGGCCCCGTTCCCGCCACCGGCGTGCGTTCTACATTTGGCGCCCGAAAACCCAACGCCATGCTCACCGCAGCGAAAAAGAAGGTCCACAATTACAGCGCTGGTCCTTGCATCCTGCCACCGGAGGTCTTTGAAAAGGCCGCACAGGCCGTGCTCGATTTTGAAGGCAGCGGTCTGAGCATCCTGGAGATCAGCCACCGGAGCAAGCCCTTCGAGGCAGTGATGTCCAAGGCGCAGGCCTTGCTCAAGGAGATCATGGGGGCACCGGACCACTACCAGGTCGTCTTTCTGGGTGGTGGGGCGAGCATGGGCTTCCACATGGTACCGCAGAATTACCTGCGCACGGGCGGCAAAGCCGCGTACACCAACACGGGCGAATGGGCCACACGGGCGATCAAGGAGGCCCGGCTCGCAGGCGAAGCGGTCGTGGTGGCCAGCAGCGAGGACAAGAACTTCAACTACATCCCGAAAGGGCATGCGATCCCGAGTGATGTGGATTATTTCCACTTCACGAGCAACAACACCATTTTCGGTACGCAGTACAAGGACTTCCCCAAGGCGGAGGTGCCCGTTATCTGCGACATGAGCAGCGACATCCTCAGCCGACCGGTGAACGTGCGGGATTTCGCGCTCATCTACGCGGGCGCCCAGAAGAACATGGGCCCGGCGGGTGCCACGGTCTACCTGTTCGACCCCGGCCAGCTCGGGAAAACAGGCCGGAAGTTGAGCCCGATGATGGACCTGAAGAACCACGCGGACAAAGGCAGCATGTACAACACGCCCCCCGTATTCCCGGTGTACGTGATCATGCTCACCTTGGAATGGCTCAAGGGCATCGGTGGCATACCCGAGATCACCAAGCGCAATACGGCGAAGGCGGAACTCCTCTACAGCGCGATCGACCGCCTGCCGCTCTTCACGGGGACCACCGCCCCCGAGGACCGCAGCCAGATGAACGCCACATTCGTGCTGAGCGACGCCAGCCTGGAACCTGCCTTCGACGCCTTATGGAAAGAGGCCGGTATCAGCGGATTGCGCGGGCATCGCAGCGTTGGCGGTTATCGCGCCAGCATGTACAATGCCCTGCCGATCAGCAGCGTGCAGGCCCTGGTGGATGTGATGGAGGACTTCGCCCGCAAGAACGGATGATCGGACGCGTCGCACAACCTGTACCGGCTCCGGTCCTGCTTCGAGCCCCGGGATCGTGCGATACCGGTTCACCGATCCGTAACCCCCTACCCTAACGACGACAAGATCCCATGCGCGTACACGCCAACGACGGCATCAACAAGGATGCGGCCACCCGCCTTCAAGAGGAAGGATTCACGATCACGACCACCAACGTGCCCCAGGATCAACTGGCCACGTACGTGAACCAGGAGGGTGTGGACGTGTTGCTGGTCCGCAGCGCCACCAAGGTGCGCAAGGACCTGATCGATGCCTGCCCCGGGCTCAAGCTCATCGGGCGAGGCGGGGTCGGCCTGGACAACATCGACACGGCGCACGCGAAGGCGAAGGGCATCAAGGTGGTGAACACGCCGGGTTCCTCGTCCATCTCGGTGGCAGAACTCGTGATGAGTCATCTCACCGGGTTGATGCGCAACCTGTACGCGGCCAACCGGACCATGCCCACGGACGGGGCCACGCGTTTCAAGGACCTGAAAAAGGAGTATGAAAAAGGCACGGAACTGCGCGGCAAGACGCTCGGGATCGTGGGCTTTGGTCGCATCGGCAAATGGACGGCACGCTATGCCCTTGGTGCCGGTATGAAGGTGGTGTACACGGACAACCACGCCACGGCCGAGAGCATCGAGCTGGAGGTGGGTGGCAATCCCGTCCGTGTGGGGATCAAGCTGGTGACCTTGGACGAGTTGCTGACCATCAGCGATGCCATCAGCCTGCACGTGCCCACGCAAGCCAACGGAAAAGCCGTACTCGGCGCCGAAGAGCTCAAGCGCGTGAAGCCCGGCGTGTACATCGTGAACACCGCACGTGGCGGCAGCGTGGATGAGGATGCCTTGCTGGAGGCCTTGAACGACGGGCGCGTCAAAGCTGCCGCGCTCGATGTGTTCACCAACGAGCCCACACCACGCGAGGACCTGCTGCGCCATCCCCGCATCAGCCTGAGCCCCCATATCGGTGCGGCGACAGCGGAGGCCCAAGGCCGTGTGGGCGATGAGCTGTGCGAGCTGATCATCGCCTTCCGCGACTCCGTGGCCGCCGCGAAGGCATGATCCGGATCCACCCCTTCCGGGCATGGCGCCCCGTACCGGACAAAGCCCACCTGGTAGCCTCACGCTCGTACCTGAGCTACTCCGAGGAGAAGCTACGGGAAAAATTGAACGGCAATCCGTTCTCCTTCCTGCATGTGATCCACCCGGAGCATGGTGCGGGTCCACAACCCGACCGGCAGCAACGCTTCAGCAATGTGCGGCGCCGGTGGAACGAGTTCATCCGGGAGGGTTGGTGCGTGCGGGACGAGGTCCCGTGCGTCTACATCTACGAACAGGATCGCAGAGGCATCAAGTCCCGTGGCATCATCGCCACCGTGAGCGTGGCCGACTACCGTGGCGGAAGGATCAAAGCGCATGAGCACACCTTGCAGAACCGTGAGGAGTTGTTCAAGGACTACCTGGATGCCACAGGAATAAACGCCGAACCGGTCCTGCTGGCGGCACCGGGCTCGCAGGGCCTGGATGTGGCCTTGGAGGGCGTGCGGCATCAGCGCCCGACGTACGACTTCAGCACCACGGACATGACCCGCCACCGCCTGTGGGTGGTAAGCGATCCACGGACGATGGAGGCGATCAAGCGGCACTTTGAAGGGGTCGGGGCACTTTATATCGCGGACGGCCACCACCGGTTGGCGAGCAGCGCACGGTTGGCCGAGCGCAGCGGTGCGTTCGCGGATCATCCCAAAGCCTGGTGCCTGGCCTTCATTGTCCCGCAAGAGCACCTGCAGATCCGCAATTTCGATCGGGCCATCACCAGTCTGGGTGGTATTGATACCGAGGAATTCCTCACGAACCTGCGAGGCATCGGCCCATTGGAGGGGCTGCCCGGGACACCGATCATCCCCCCGGATCATGGCACGGTGGCGGTTTGCACGCGTCAGGGCTGGTTCTCCCTGCGGCTTCCCGAACCCTTGTCAACCAACCCGGGCGACCGCTTGGACGCCGGGCTCCTCAGCGACCTCGTGCTCGGACCCGTGCTCGGCATACAGGATCTGCGAACGGACCCGCACGTGCGTTTCGTTCCGGGAACCGCAGGCCCCATGGAATTGGAGCGCATGGTGCAGCAGGGCGAAGCCGCGGTAGCCTTCCATTTGTGCCCCGTGAGCTTCGAGGAATTGAAGTCCGTTGCCGATGCCGGTGGCTGTATGCCCCCAAAAAGCACCTGGATCGAGCCCAAGCTCTGGAGCGGGCTCACCGTGTACCCGTTGGAGGATTGACACCGGCACCCGGGAATACCATTTCGCAATACAGCGTGGTCCCTTGTGCCCTGATGGAACAGGTCCTGCTTGCTCGTTGTCCGCGCGGCTTCACCGGGGAGATCGTTCCGTAGCCCAAACTGCGCTACGACCTTCCCGATTCGTCCTGCGAAAAATGCTTCATCCCGCTTACGGAAACGTCTGCGCAACTTTGGACCATTCCGTACCGGGATGCGGTACTGGTCCGTAAGTCCTACGCATCTTCGCATCAATGGACCAGCAGCGGCTCGTCGAACGCTATGAACGTGTGAGGTCGTCCGTTCCGGCAAGGGTCAAGTTGATCGCGGTGAGCAAGACGCGTAGTGTGGAGGAGATCCACGCGCTTTATGCGCTGGGGCAGCGGGCCTTTGGCGAGAACTACCCCCAGGAGTTGAGGGCAAAGGCACCCTTGCTCCCGCCGGACATCGAATGGCATTTCATCGGCCATCTGCAGCGATCGAACGTGAAGCACGTGGCAGGCCTGGCGCAATTGATCCATGGTGTGGACAGCGAGCGCCTGATGGACGAATTGAGCAAGCGTGCACGGGCACAGGGCCGAACGCAGGATATCCTGCTTCAGGTGCATATCGCCCAGGAGGACACCAAACACGGCTTCACTCCGGATGAGTTGCGCGCACTCATGGAGGGCTCGGACATGGCGGCGAAGTGGCCTGGGCTGCGCATCCGCGGTCTGATGGGCATGGCCACGAACACCCCTGATCGGGCCCGTATTTCCGGTGAATTCGCCGGACTGGCACATCTGTTCAACGATATCGTCGCATCCAGGGTATTCCCGGACCGTTCCTTCACCGAATTGAGCATGGGCATGACGGGCGACATGGACCTGGCGATCGCTGCGGGCAGTACGATGGTACGGGTGGGCACGGCCATTTTCGGGGAACGGGGCTGACGGCAACCATTTGGCCGGGAGGACGTCTCCTCTTCGTATCTTGGCTAGCCCAAGCGCCGGAACCATGACCGCCCGGTCCATCGCCACAGCCATCCTCCTCGCGTCCACGGCCACGCTCCTGGCCCAGCGCAATTTGGAGGTCGGTATCTCCACTGGTGTCACCCAGTACTACGGCGACCTGGGCAACTGGAACGGCCAGGTACAGTGGAACAGCACGCGGCCCGCGTTGAACATCACATTCCGCGACTTCTTCAACAACCCGAAGCGGTACGTGACGCGATCGCTCACCATGGAATGCCGCCTGAGCTGGTTCCGCATCGGCTACAACGAGGTGCAGCCGACGGGTGGAGAATCCGGGATCGGACTGCACAACTTCAAGCGTGGGCTCAACTTCCGGAACGACCTCTTCGGTGCCAGCGCGCACATGGTGCTCAACGCCTATCGGGAGCCCTTCACGCCGCTGTTCAAACAGCGTTTTTTCATGTATTTCCACCTGGGCATCGGCATGTATTACGGCCGCCCCAAGGCGGACCTGTTCCGCGGCGACCCGGACCTGAGCAACAGGTATTATTACTGGGAGGACGGCAGCATCAGGGACACCCCACGGGGCTCGGCGGAAGGCACGGTGATCGAGCAGGACGGCAAGTACGAGACCGACCTGTACTCCTGGACCATCGAAGGGCGCGGCAAGGGCTCCAGCAGTACCATCCAGGAGCGCACAAGCCCGTGGAATATCGGCATTCCGATGGGCTGTGGCATCCGCTACATGGTCACACGGAAAATGAGCATCGGGGCGGAGTTCAGTTATTACATGTTCCTGACGGACATGCTGGACGCGGTGAGCGAACGGTACCTGACGTACGATGAGATCGGACAGGTGTACGCCGACAGCACACAACAGTACCTGGCTCGGTACATCAGCGATCCCACGGGTTGGGGTACTGATGGGACCCAGGGGTTCCGTACGAGCCGACGTGGCAACCCCGGGCTTCCGGACAACTTCAGTTACTTCTCCTTTGAGGTGAGCTACAAACTGGATCGGCGGCCGGGTCGGCGCAATTACATGAGCTTCTGAGCGGGCAGGACCACCGGGGCGCGATCGCGGGCGGCCCGCTCACCTCCAATTCTCCGCGTACCACGGTACCGCGCGGGTCAGCCCGTCCTCCAGGTCGAAAGCGGGCATGAAGCCGAGTTGTTCACGCGCCCTGGAGATGTCGGCCAGCGAATCGCGTACGTCGCCCGCGCGGCCCGGTGCATGTTCCACACGCACCTGGGCGATGTTCGGGTCCAGGCGTGCGAGATGCGAACGAAGGCGATCCGTGAGTGCCAGCAGATCACACCGATCACCGTAGGCGATGTTGAATACCTGACCGGATGCGGCCTCCCCGACGGCGAGTGCGCAACGCACGGCCAACACGGCGTTGCCCACGTACGTGAAGTCGCGGGTCTGCCTGCCATCGCCATTGATCACCGGGGGGCGGTGGGCCAGAAAAGCCCGGATGAACTTCGGGATCGCGGCCGCGTAGGGTCCCTCGGGATCCTGCCGCTCGCCGAAGACATTGAAGAACCGGAGACCGATGATCCGCATGCCGTGCATGGAGTGGTAGAGATGCGCATAGGCCTCGTCCATCGCCTTGGTCACCGCGTAAGGCGAAAGCGGGCGGCCCTCGCGGCCTTCGCGCTTGGGCAGTTCCTGGCTGTCGCCGTACACGCTGCTGCTGCTGGCGTAGACGATCCGGTCCACACGCGCATCACGTGCCGCCTCCAGTAGATGCAGGAAACCGGCAAGGTTGGCCGCCTCGCTGGCCAGTGGATCGGCGATGCTGCGCGGCACACTGCCCAATGCGGCCAGATGCACGATGGCCGAGACCCCGTCCATGGCGGCAGCCAGCTCCCGAGGAACGCCGAGGTCACCCTTCACGAACGAGAAACCGGGATCATATTCCAAGTGCGATACGTTGGCCGCCTTCCCGGTCGAAAGGTTGTCGAAACAGCGAACGGCATATCCGTGGGCGAGCAGCGCATCGCAGACATGCGAGCCGATGAAACCGGCACCACCGGTAACAAGAATGGTTCCCTTGGGCATCGGGGCCGCTTTCGTCCTACTTGGCCACAGCCGTGCTCCTGCGCTCCCTGATCACGGTGATCTTGACCTGGCCCGGGTAGGTCATCTCGTTCTGGATACGTTCGGCCAGACTCATGCTGATCGTATCGGCCTGGGCATCGGTCACCTTCTCGCTCTCCACCATCACGCGCAATTCCCGGCCGGCCTGGATGGCGAACGCTTTTTGCACGCCCTGGTAGCTCATGGCCAGTCCTTCCAGATCCTTCAGGCGCTGGATGTACTGCTCCATGGCCTCGCGACGGGCGCCCGGGCGGGCACCGCTGATGGCATCACAGGCCTGCACGATCGGACTGATCAACGTGGTCATCTCGATCTCGTCGTGGTGCGCACCGATGGCGTTCAGCACGTCGGGTTTCTCGCCGTACTTCTCCGCCAGTTGCATACCCAGGATGGCGTGCGGCAACTCCGGCGCCTCATCAGGCACCTTGCCGATGTCGTGCAGCAGGCCCGCGCGTTTGGCCGCCTTCACGTTCAGGCCGAGTTCAGCGGCCATGGTGGCGCTCAGGTTCGCCACCTCGCGGCTATGCTGCAACAGGTTCTGCCCGTAGCTGCTGCGATAGCGCATGCGGCCCACCATACGGATCAGTTCGTTGTGCAGCCCGTGGATCCCCAGGTCGATACAGGTGCGTTTGCCGATCTCCACGATCTCCTCTTCCAGATGGCGCTTGGTCTTGGCCACGATCTCCTCAATACGGCCCGGGTGGATGCGACCGTCCTTCACCAACTG
>JAFDZE010000026.1:56205-79509 GCA_018267155.1 Bacteroidota bacterium
TTCTCGATGTTGAACACGCTGACGGCGTTCTCCACGGCGTGCTCGGTGGCGGTGCGCTGGATGGTCTGGATGATGATGCGTTTGGCCTCCTTGTTGGCCGTGATCTTCGCCTCCTCGGTAACCTCCTTGATGTGGGCCATGGCGGCGGTGCGGGCCTCATCGCGCAAGCTGTCCATCAACTGTTTCTTGGCCTCTTCGGCGTTCAGCCCGCTGATCTTCTCCAGCAGTTGCACCTGCTTGGCGTGGTTCTTCTCCACGTCCTCGGCGCGGCGTTCCAGACCTTGGAGGCGGGTGGTAAGCTCCGATTTCAAGTGGTCGAGCTGCTTCTCCTTGGTGCCGAGTTCCTGTTGTTGCCGACTGAGTTGTTGTTCGCGCTGTTTGCTTTTCTCCAGGGCCTGGTTCGCCCGTTTGTCCTTTTCGCGGGCTTCCTTCTCGTGCTCTTCGCGCAGTTGCAGGAACTTCTCCTTGGCCTCGGCGAGCTTCTGCTTCTTCAGGGCTTCTCCTTCGGCCTCCGCCTCCTTCAGGATGCCGTCCCGGCGTTTGGTCATCAGGTTGTTCAACAGGACGTAGACGATGCCGCCTCCTGCGATGAGGCCGACCACGGCCCCGATGAGTGTCATGATGGTCGAATCCATTCGTTGTTCGCCCAGGCGATGTTTTATGGACCTCACCCGCAGATGGATGCGGATGGATCCGTGTTCATATTCACGGCCCTGGGCACTCCGGGGAGCGAAGGGGATCAGCTCCGGATCGAGGAAAGCAGCCGCTCCAGATCCTCCACGGCCGCGATATCCTCGGCGCGGGCCTGTGCGGTGGCCTGATTGAACGCGCGTGTGGTCACTTCCAGCGCGGCCATGGCCAACAGATCCTGCTTGTCGGTCATCGGATACGATGCCTTCAGGCGGGCGATGCTCTCATTGATCTCGGCGGCCGCCTTGCGGATGTTGGCTTCCTCCTCCGGTAATACCGTCAGCGGATAGGCCCGGCCGGCCAGCTCGATCCGGATCGATGTTTCGTTCATGGCGGTGATCGTGCTGGTCAGTTTTTCAATAAGGCCAGGCAGCGATCGATCTCGCTCACCAATTCATCGATCCGTTCCTTCGTTCCCGAGCGATCCCCGGTGGCCCCATTCCCATGGGGTACCGTTTGAACCGCGCGGAGGACCGCGATCTCCCGTTCCAGTTCCTCGATACGCGCCCGGAGTACCTCATCACTGCGCTTCAACTCACGCAGTTGCTCTACAAGCCCGAGGTGTTCCGATGCGCTCCTGTCGCGGTCCTTGAGCAGACCTTCCACACGCGCATGCACTTGGCGAAGTCGGGGGGCAAGGTCGCTCACGGCTAAGGATCCAGGAGTCCGTTTTCAGGGTCCGGGACGAATATAAGACCATGGGATTGAAGGGAATGAATGGAGTTATCACGCGCATCTGTTGATGGAGTGGCCCAACGACCCGGTATCCGATCCATGCACGTGCTCGGGATCGCACGCCCGGGCGGGTCTTGATCAACAGCCCATCGTTGGCCGTGGGTTCCAGAATTCCGCCACAAGCTTCTGCCCTACCGGGAAATTCGCCCCGCATCGGTGATCATGCGGGACTTGTGGACCATCCTGTTGCTGACGGCCGGTCAGGTCCTCCTGACGCTGGGGTGGTTTGGCCACCTTCGGTTCAAGATCCAGCCTGTTCTGGCCCAACCGGGGCCCATGGGCGTGGGGCTGGTCCGATGGGACATCGCCTTTTTCGAGTACGGCCTACAAGTGCCCACCAACCTGCTGAGACCTGTGGGGCAAGGCGGACCGTTCGGCTGGGTGCGGTTCAGGGGGATCCAGGAAGTGACCGCGCTCACGGTATTCGCCGGATCGGCATTGTTGACCTTCAAGCGCCTGCGTTGGAACCTGTTGCTGGTCGGGGTCTTTCTCATTGTAGCGGTCCGGCGCGTATTCAAGGATTGAGCGATGCACGGGACCCTCCATGGTGAGCTGATCATTGTCCTGGCACTGGCCGTGGGGATCCTTCTGCTCTTCCGCCGATTGAAACTGCCGAACGTACTGGGGTTCATCATCGCCGGCCTGCTGGCGGGGCCTCATGCGCTGGGCTGGGTGGCCGAGGTGGAGACCGTGGAGACCCTGGCCGAGCTGGGCGTGATCTTCCTGCTTTTCGTGATCGGCATGGAATTCAGCCTGAAGAAACTGGCGAGCATCAGTGCCACGGTGTTCATCGGTGGCTCACTGCAGGCCGTGCTCACCACGGCGCTCACGGCGGGGATCGGACGGCTGCTCGGCCTGGCCATGCCAACCGCCGTGTTCACGGGCTTCCTGGTCACGCTCAGCAGCACGGCCATCGTATTGCGCATCCTGCAGGAGCAGGGCCGGACGGACCAACCATTCGGCCGCATCACCGCTGCCATCCTTATTTTTCAAGATATTATCGTGGTGCCCATGATGCTCGTGACCCCGATGCTGGCCGGGCAGAGCAGCAACATCGGGCACGACCTGCTGATGCTGGTGCTGAAGATGCTCCTGCTGGTGGTCGCGGTGTACCTGCTGGGCCGATTCGGAGTGCCGCGCCTGTTGCGTGCGGTGAGCAAAGGGCGCAACAAGGAACTGTTCATCATCACCATCGTGGTGCTCTGCTTCAGTGCGGCCTGGGCCACGAGCGCGTTGGGTCTCTCGCTGGCGTTGGGCGCCTTCTTCGCGGGCCTCATCATCAGCGAAACGGACCAGGTGTACCATGCCACAGGGATCGTTCAGCCCTTCCATGAACTGTTCATGAGCTTCTTCTTCGTGAGCATCGGCATGCTCGTGGATCCCGCGCTGTTCGCCTCCAGGCCCCTGACGGTCATCGGTCTTGCACTACTGGTGGTGCTGTTGAAGTCACTGGCCGGCTTCCTTTCCGTGTGGGTGTTGCGCCATCCGGTGGCCACCTCGCTCAAGTGCGGGATCGCGCTCGCCCAGGTGGGTGAATTCGCATTCGTACTCGCGATCACGGGCCTGGGCACGGGCTTGCTCTCACGTGATCATCACCAGGTCTTCCTGGCCGTATCCATCCTCACCATGGGTGCCACACCCTTTGCCATGCGCTCCATGGACCCGTTGGTCCGCCGCGTGCTGGGGTCCCTGTTACCACCCACCGTGCTGCAACGCTTGGAAGGGCTCAGCCGCCCGCGGCCCACGAGCGAGGACAGAAGCCCGACCCGTGCGCTCAACGACCACATCGTCATCATCGGATACGGGCTCAATGGCCAGAATGTGGCACTGGCGGCGCAAAGCGCGCGCATCCGTTGCGCCGTGATCGAAGAGGACGTGGACCTGGCCGAGAAGGCGCGTGCCCGCGGGATGCATGCGGTGATCGGCGATGCGAGCAACGAGCATGTGCTGGAGCAAGCCCATGTGGAAAACGCCCGGGTGGTGGTGATCGCCATCGCCGATGCGGAAACCACCCGACGCATCACGGCCACGGTGCGGGCGCATACGAGCGCGTATATCATCGTACGGACGCGGTACGTTCGGGAGATCGGTGCGAACCTGGATGCCGGGGCCAACGAAGTGATCCCTGAGGAGTTCGAGACGAGCATCGAGATCTTCTATCGTGTCCTGCGCAAGTACCTGGTTCCTGAGCGATCGATCCAGGAACTGGTGGCACATATCCGTGGTGATCATTACGGTATGTTACGTGGAACCCCTTCCACCGGAACAATACCTGCAGCAATGACCGGTGAAGCGGGAGAAATGGGTATCGCCACGGTTCCAGTGGACCTGGGACGTTCGCGCATCGCGGGCAGGACGCTTGCACACGTGGACCTTCACGGGCGCTTCGGGATCACCCTGCTGGCCATCCGACGCAAGAACAGGGTGATCACCCGACCCGAAGCCGAAGAGCGCATCCAGCAGGATGACCTGCTGTACCTGCTGGGCACACCGGCCAACATCCGGCGACTGGACCACGAGCTCCGTTGAGGTACGCGCGGGGGAACATTCCGCCCGCCTGTCCCGTAAGAACGCCCCAATTCCAGTGTGAAATGAGGGAGACGATCGAGCATGTCCTGTTGGTGGATGATGAGGATGACTATCATTTCATCACGCGGATCGTACTGAAAAAGGCGGGGTTCAACGGGAAGTTCGAGTGCTTTTACAGCGCTGATGAGGCGATGGCGCGGCTCCGTACGGACAGCACCAAGCCTGACCTGATCCTGTTGGACATCAATATGCCCGGATATACGGGATTCGACATGTTGCGCACCATGGAAGCCGAGGGACTGCTTCCCAATGGCACAAGCCTGGTGGTGATGTGCAGCAGCAGCAACCGCCCGATGGATATCGAGCAGGCACGCAGCTTCCGCAGCGTGGACGATTACATCGAGAAGTCATTCGATCTGGGACAATTCGAGCGGTTGACGGAAGTCTTCAAACAGAAACAGGCCTGAGCCAACTCAACGACCACAGCGCCATGAGCAAAGTACTGATCATCGAGGACGAAGCGATCATCTCCTTCGGTTACCGGCTCCAGTTGGAACAGATGGGCTTCGAGGTCGTCGGGACCGCCCGCAGCAGCGACGAGGCCCAAGCGATCCTCTCCGCCGTGCGGCCCGACGTGATCGTGATGGACGTATATATCCAAGGCGACATCAACGGCCTCGAACTCGCGCAGCGCATCCACCAGAAGGACACCATTCCAGTGATCTTCATGACGGCCAGCAGCGATCCCACCATCGTGGAGGGCATCCGAGCCCTGGAGGACTGCCACTACCTGTTGAAGCCGGTGGACACCGACGCCCTGACCAGTTTATTGCACTCCACGGCGCGCGCCAATGCCTGACGCGGTGTTGCGCCCTGCGGACAGCGACCAGGCCGAGCGGCTGCACGCCTTCGCGCACGACATCAAGAACCGCCTGCACGGTTTATGGGAGGCGCTGCGGATGTCCAACGACAGTTCCATCGAAGGCGCGGACAAGGCCGGGATCATCGCCCTCGCCGAGCGCGGCTATTTCAGTGCGCAGCGCGAACTGGAGCAATTGCTTGACGACCTCGCCGTGGACCGTGATGTCAGGGCGGAGCACAAACGGATCGACATCGTCAGCTGCCTCAACACGGCGCTGCACCACGAGGCGTACCGGTTGAAGAAGAAAGGCCAGGCCGTGGACGTGATGGCCCCGGGAACCCTGGTCGCCTTGGGCGATGCGCATTGGACCACGCAGATCCTGCAAGCGCTCATCAGCAACGCGAGCAAGTTCTCCCCACGTGGTTCGTCCATATCCATCAACGCCGGGGCCACTGCGGATGGTTCAGCCATCACGGTTTCGGACAAAGGCACCGGCTTTACGGGATCGGACCTCGTGGCTGTGTTCACCCGGTACGCGATCCTCTCTTCCCGGACCACCGCTGGCGAACCACAAGCGCGCGGCACCCTCGCACGCGCCCGGCAATGGGCCCACGCCCAGGGAGGCCGCCTGAACGTCGAGAGTGAAGGCCCCGGCCAGGGAGCCCGGTTCACGCTGACCCTCCCTCCTGCTCAGAGCCTGTTGGGGATCTCTTGAACGAAGGACTCCGAGGCTATTTTTCGTTCAGGCGCAGCCGGAAAATTATCGCGTAGCGGTGCCTACGGGATCATTTTCCGGCGAAGCATGGGCGGAAAAGAGACCGGAGGATGAGTTTGAAGAGATCCCGAACAGGTTCTTAGACCGTTTCGGCGCGTTTGATCCGCTTGGCCACGCGCTGGCCTTTGCTGTTCATCGCCACGCTGAACTCCATCATGTCGTCCACGGCCAGGGTGTTGAAGTCGATATCGATCAGGTCGTCGTGCAGGAAGAACAGGTTGTTCTCCGGGAAGCGGATGAAGCCATAGCCCTTGTGCAGGCTCATGATGGTACTGGTGTGGCGCTCGGTATCCTCATAGTCGCTGATGCTGACGAGCGGACGGTCGGGATCGGCGTTCGGATCGCGCGCAGGCAGGTTCGCATCCTTGGCCACGAACATGTCGGTGATGACCTCGTCGTCGTTCCGCAGACCTTCCTCCACCACGTCGCTCATCTCCAATGGATAGGTGACGTTGTTCCAGAGGTCAGTGCTGGTCCGCGTGGTCTGGTGCTCACCCGTGAGTTCGTCGGTGTATTCGAAGTCCCAGCCGAGCAGCATGGTCTTGCAGCCCAACGCGTGCAGTTTGCGCACGAGCGGGGTGTGATCACCGTCGCTGGCGATCAGGGCGACCACGTCGTACCGCTTCAGCATGCACAACTCGTAGGTCTCCAGTGCCATCAGCACATCGATCCCTTTCTCCCGTTTGCGGCCCATGAGGTCCTTCACGGGGAGGTAGTGGGTCTGCACGTTGTTGTACATGAGCACGTCGTCGAACACGCGGTCGTAATACAACTGGTTGGTCTTCTCATTGGCATCCTTCGCACTGAAGCGTCCGCGGAAGAAATGCGCATCGATGATGTGGCAGAGATTGGGCGTGATGCCTTCCTTCTGGGCCACGGTATGGCGGATGAAATCGTGCAATCCGCCGATATGCAACCTGCGATGGTGCGGATGCACATAGTTGTAATAGTTGCTCACATGGCTGAAGTACGAGCCATCGTAGAAGACGCCCAGCTTAAGGGCACGAACGGGTCCGGCAATAGTGTTCATGGGAAATGGATGTAAGTGGCCGTATATGTATGGGTTGGAGCATTACGGCGGGGCAAGTTATCCTCAACGGTCACGCTTTGCTTCAAGGGACACCGATGAACGCCCGAAGGATCAGCGACCAGGGCTTGGTTTTTTCAGGTCCGATGGATGGATCAATGGGCCGCGGTGAACGCCAGATCGCCCACGAGCTGCGCGCCCATGCCGGGGCCGTCGGGCAGCCGCAGCCGACCATCCAACATATCGATCCCTTTGAACGGATCATTCTGGATGAGCCAGGGCCCATCCAGATCGACGATATCGGCCTCCGATGCGAGTTGGGCCATGGCCGAACATCCGAGCGAGCTTTCACTCATGCTGCCGAGCATCACCTGCATGCCGAGTTGCCGGGCCTTATCGGCCATGGCCTTGGCCCGGTCCAATCCTCCGCATTTCATCAGCTTGAGGTTCACCCCGCTGAAGTGGGCGTATTTGGCTCCCAGGTCCGCACGGTCCTGGATGGACTCATCGGCGAACACGGCCACGTCGGCCTCCTCAGCGAGCCAGTCGTTCATGGTATCGGTTCCCGTCCCGAACGGTTGCTCGAAGCCTATCAGGCGATCTCCCGCCACACGGGCCAGGTCGGCGGCATCGAGCATGGTCTTGAACCCTTGGTTGCCGTCCAGGAGTAATCGCCGATCGTCCAGACCGATCACCTGCTCGAGCCGTGAGCTCCCTTCTGGATCGCCCACCTTCAACTTCAGGGCACCGGACCGGGGCAGTTCAGCCAAGCGCTCGGCCACCTCTGTCGCCGGACAGATCCCCAGGGTCATCAAGGTGATCGGCTCCTCCTCGCCAGTTACTTCGATCAACTTGCGCACAGTCCATTGGCGGTGGTTGCTTATCAGATCGATCAAAGCGGTTGATACCCCCGCCCGGAACGCCGGGGCATTCTTGATCTCATCCAGTGTATCCAACTGGGTGAGCAACTGGCCTGGCCGCGGGAAAGACTTGCGTGCAAGGGCGTTGAGCCGCTCGATCGAACCTGCGATGGTTTCTTTCACGTAAGGCGGCAGGGTCACCTCGCCGTAGCCGACAACCCCGTCCTCCTCGGCCCGGATGAAGAGGGCGTCGGTACCGTCGCGCAGGCCATGCGCCGTGGCGAAGGGCCGTTTGAACAGGAGCCTGTACGGGGCGAAGCTGAAGTGGAGCGGCATCGAGCAACGAAGGTGGCGCTTCCGGACGGGAGTTCAACCGGCAGGGATCACCATTTATCGACAGGTACCGATAGAGGCAAGCCTGGCATGACGGCCGGACTCCCTATACGCGGAGGTATCAGTTACTTCACCAAGTATGTGATGCGTGTGAGCCACTTGGTGCTGTCGGGCTCCTGGCCGGGATCGGTGATGTACTCCTCGACCACATTGGTGTGGTGCGTGAGGTGGTTGTCCTGGATGTACTTGTCCATGGCCATGTGTGCGCCCGCCGTACCGCTGTAGCCGCCGTAGTAGTCCAAACTGAGCACCTTGCTGGCCGGCATCTCGTACAGATCGGATCCTTTCAGCTTGGACCTCGCATCCAACGGCACGGGGATCCCGGCGATCAGGTCGGCCGTGCGGTCCTTTTCACTCCACTCGAAGAAGACGCCACTGGGCGATCCAGCAGGTTGCACACCGGCCTTGGTCACCGTTGCCATGTTCTCGCCGAAATGTTTGGTGAAGAAGGCTTTCATATCGTCCCACTTGACCACTTCGCGCTTGCCGACATACAGTTTGGCGGGCCATTCAGACACCGCGATCGCGAAGGTTGGCACCGAGGCTTTGTCCATTTCCACCTGTTTCGCCTCGCAGATGGTCTTGAGGTTGGCCAGGCCGCCTTCGAAATCACGAGCGCCCTCGTCGTTGGCCATGAACAGGGCGGCCGCCCGGAAGATGAAGGGGATCTCCATGCGCATGGACCAGCTTACCTTGGTGCTGTCACCTTGCGGTGTCAGGTCCAGCGAGCCATGGCCGAGCATCGGCCCGAACTCCAGATCCGCCTTCACGCTCTTGTCCTGTTCAAGCGCAACGATGGTCTGGGCGCCCTGCCGCACCACTTGCCCATCCCATGTTCGTTTGGCCCCCACGGTACCGTCCTCGCCCACCAATTCGTACTTGGCGTTCGGGTCCATTTTGTACCATACGCCCCACTCGTCCTGGTTCTTCAGGAATCGGATATACTCGAAAATGGTGTTCGGCGAGGCCTTGATCACCGTGCTCCGCTCAAGGTGGGAATCCTTCGGACCCATCAGGCTGAGCACCAGCCACAGTGCGATCAATGAACCGAGGATGATGAGGATGGTTTTGAGTGCGCGCATGGTGGATACGCCCGATGCCCGGCGTGCGGCTTTTGGTATGTGGAGGTGAAAAGCTGCGAAAGGTGGTGCTTCGCCGGGATCTTTCCAACCGGGGTTGGTGCCGGCAACGCCGGTCCGTGGCACGGTGTTTTCTTTGCCCCATCCACCGATCAACCTGTATCAACACGACCTGCCATGCTGCTCCGTACCTCCATCGGCCTGCTTGCCACCAGCCTGCTCCTCGCCTTGCCGGGCTGCAAGGGCGGAGCCAAGACCACAACCTCGGCCGGTCCGAAGGTGGAAATGCCCTTCACGGGCAACAAGTACGAGAGCAACAACCGCTTCTTCCGGGGCACGGGCACGGGTACCAGTGTGAAGCAGAATATCGCCCGCAGCAAGAGCGACCTGGAGGCCAAGAATCAACTGGCCGGGCAATTGGGTACCACGATCCGGGCGGTAACGGACCAGTACCTGGGCCAGACGGAGAACGCCAACAACGCCGAAGTGGCCGACAAATTCCAGCAACTGGTGCGCGAGGTGATGAGCACGTCCATCGGCGACCTGCGGAAGATCGGCGAGGAGATCCGGCAGAACCAGGAGACGCAGGAGTTCACGGTGTACACCGCGTACGAGATCAAGAAGAACGCCATGTTCCGCTTCATGAAGAAGCAGGCGCAGCTGGACCAGAAGCTGGACGAGGTCACGCGCAAGCGCATCGAGGAGATCATGGACGAGGAGATCAAGAAGGCGGACGCGGAGGACCACGATTGACCGGTAGCGGGCCCTGACATGTGCTGGGGACAAGGAAGGCCGAAAACGGGCATCGGAGCCTGACAGCTTGGCGCGATGACGGAACAGGCGCGTCCTTTGCGAGGCACTCCACACAACCAAGAACCTGAACAACCATGATGGGCGCTTATCTGATCGGCATTGTGATGATGCTGGTCGGCATGCTGGTGAGTTGGCAATTGAAGAGCCGCTTCCAGAAATATTCGAAGACACCGTTGGCCAACGGCCTGAGTGGGGCGGAGATCGCACAGCGCATGCTGCGGGAAAACGGCATCAACGATGTGCGCGTGGTGAGTGTGGCCGGGCAATTGACGGACCATTACAACCCGGCCAACAAGACCGTGAACTTGAGCGAGCCGGTGTACAACGGGCGCAACGCCGCCGCCGCCGCCGTGGCAGCACACGAGTGCGGGCACGCGGTGCAGCACGCCACGGCCTACCGCTGGCTCACCATGCGGAGCAAGCTGGTTCCGGCGGTGCAGTTGAGCAGCACGGTGATGCCGTGGGTGATCATGGGCGGTATCTTCATGGTCAACACCTTTCCCCAACTGCTGCTGGCCGGGATAGTTCTTTTCGCCATGACCACGCTGTTCAGCTTCATCACCTTGCCGGTGGAGTACGATGCCAGCAACCGGGCATTGGCCTGGATCAAGAACAACGGCATTGTGACCACGAGCGAGTATGCCATGAGCGCCGATGCGTTGAAGTGGGCCGCGCGCACGTACGTGATCTCGGCGATCGGCTCGCTGGCCACGTTGCTGTACTACCTTTCGATCTACATGGGTCGCCGCAACTGACCTCGCAGCCGATCAGCACCTCGGAGAGCCCGGCGATCACCGGGCTTTCCACTTCAGACCGTAGAGGGATCCCGTCGCTGGCGGATCATTCCATTCGCAGCACCACCGGCAGGTGATCGCTGTAGCCGTCGCGGTGGTACCTGGTGCCGCTGAAGGTGCGATCGGGCTGGGCACCATACCTGGGGTGGTCGAAGATCAGCCGGGGATCCTTCACCGAAGCTGCGGAGATAGCGCGGACATGGCCGGTGCCGCGTGCGGCCAACAAGGCCCGGCTCACCATGATCTGGTCGAAGTACTCCCACGTGCCACCATGGCTGATGCTGCCCAAGGGATCCTCCTGGTCCAAAGCGACCAGGTTCACGAGGTCTTTCCCGGCATCCCGCGACTTCCCGCCACCCTCCAGCACCCTGCTGATACTCGCATCGGAAGGCCCATCGTTGAAATCGCCCATGACGATCACGTACGGTTCGGACCCGCTGTCGAACACCTCATCCAGTGCGCTGCGGAGCACTTGGGCCGCCGCCATGCGTTTCCCACGGGTTTCCCCCTCCCCTGCTCTGCGGCTGGGCCAGTGGTTCACGAAGACGTGGATGCGCTGGTTCCCGCTTGTTTCCACCACGGCGTGCAGGATCGGTCGGGTCACACCGGACCTCAGTGGGACCGGGAGAAATTCCTGGGCCTTCACCCGCCCGAAGTGTTCGGAGACCAGCAGGGCCACATCGATGCCGCGCGGATCGTCCGAATCCTTGTGGACGATCGCATATGCCCCCTGGGCCAGCCCAGCCGTTCGCGACAAGTCCTCCAGGACGCGACGGTTCTCCACTTCGGCCAGGCCGATGAGGCAGGGCGCGTGCGGTCCATTCATCCCGATGGCCTTGGCGATCTGTTCCAGCTTGTGCGCGTAGCGTTCCCCGGTCCAACGCAACTCGCCTTCCGGTAGAAAATCGTTGTCGTTGGTATGCGGGTCATCTTCCGCATCAAAAAGGTTCTCCGTGTTGTAGAACACAACGTTGGCACCGATCGCCTGTGGTCCATGGTCCGCCTCGTTCGCCGTGGTCGGAAGCGTGCCGTGGTCCGATGTACGGTCTCCTTCAGGCGGCGCTACGCCACAGGCCCACAACAGCGTGGCCAGGACAAGGGAAAGGGATTGCCCCATGATCAACCGAACAAGCCTCCGCTCCTGCGCCTCCGGGTGGTCGTCCTCAGCCCAAGTACGCCGAGCAAACTACGTGTCAGCGTGTTGGCCACCGTGCGCCCGACCTGACGGACCATGGTGTTCTCGCTGAGCTTCTCCAGGGTGCTTTTCTCCTCCTTCCCGGGCTTCGGCCTTTTCTCTTCTTGCGGTTCATCCGCATCGTTGCCGTCTTCGCCCTTCATCCGCTTTTCCAGGATCTCGAACGCACTCTCGCGATCGATCACCTCGTTGTACTTCTTCGCTATCGCGCTTGTGGCCACCAGACCTTGGATCTCCAGCGGTGAAAGCACGTCCATGCGGGTACCGGGCGCGCGCATCAGCACATGCGCCAAGGGTGTCGGGGTGCCTTTTTCACTCAGCGCGGTCACCAGGGCCTCGCCGATGCCCAGGGAGGTGAGCAGTTCCTCGGTCTTGTAAAAATCGGTGAGCGGGTAGTTCTCGGCGGTCTTCTTGATGGCGGTGCGGTCCTTGGCGGTGAAGGCGCGCAGGGCGTGCTGCACCTTCAGGCCGAGCTGGCCCAGCACGCTGTCGGGCACGTCCATCGGGTTCTGCGTGCAGAAGTACACGCCCACGCCCTTGGAACGGATCAATTTGATGATGGTCTCGATCTGCTGCAACAGCGCAGGGGTGGCCGTGTTGAAGATCAGGTGGGCCTCGTCGATGAACAGGCAGAGCTTGGGTTTTTCCGGGTCCCCTACCTCCGGGAATGTATGATAGACCTCGGCCAGCAGGCAGAGCATGAAGGTGCTGAAGAGCTGCGGCCGGCTCTGCAGGTCGGTGAGGCGCACGATGTGGACCACGCCCTTGCCATCGCGCTGGGCGAGCAGGTCATTCACATCGAAACTGCGCTCACCGAAGAACTTCTCGGCCCCCTGCTGTTCCAGTTCGATCAGTTTGCGCATGATGATGTTCACCGTGGCGGGGCTCACCGAGCCGTACGCCTTCTGGAGTTCGGCCTTGCCTTCCTGGGTGGTGAACTGGAGCACGCGCCGCAGATCCTTGATATCGAGCAGGGCCATTCCCATGTCATCGCAGTACTTGAACACCAGGGCCAGCACGCTCTGCTGGGTCTCGTTCAGGTCCAGGATCCGGCTCAGGAGCACGGGGCCGAATTCGCTCACCGTGGCCCGCAGGCGTGCCCCCGGCTCGTCGCTCAGGGTGAGCAGTTCCACCGGCAGGGCGACCGGCTCGAACGGGAAGCCCAATTTATCATGGCGTGCGATGATCTTTTCATTGGCCGTTCCGGGTACGGCGATCCCGCTCAGGTCGCCTTTGATATCCATCAGCAGCGATGGCACGCCGTTCAAGCTGAGCTGCTCGGCGATCGTTTGCAGCGTCTTGGTCTTGCCCGTACCGGTGGCCCCGGCTATGAGGCCGTGGCGATTCATGGTGCGCAGGGGCACGCGCACGGGGGCCGTTGCCGCGCATTCGCCGTTCAGCAAGGGCGCCCCGAGCAGCAGACTGCCACCACTGAAGGTGTAGCCATCGGTCATCTGTTTCAGGAAGGTGTCGGGAACGGGCATGGCGGTAGGATCTATGCTGCGAAACAAACGAGAAAAGGGGCCTGCGCCCCTTCCCCTTGTGTAGTTGTGCCGGTTACTTCTCCACGGAGAAGCTGATCTTGCAATTCACGCGGTACTCCACGATCTTGCCTTTCTCCACCACGGCACTCTGGTTCTGCACATTCACACTGCGGATGCCGCGCACGGTCTTGCTGGCCTCTTTCACCGCGTTGTTCGCGGCCTCCTCCCAGCTGTTCTTGCTGCTGGCGAGGATCTCGATCACTTTCAGGATGGGCATGGGTTCTGAGGTTTGGTTGGTTGCTCGAATGGTAGCTGCGCGCGATCGCTGAGGTTACTTGAACAGACCTTTCAGCAAGCCACCAGCCATTTCCGCGAGCCCACCACCTTGACCGGTGAAGGCGCTGAGCAGACCTTGCAAATTGTTGGCGTTGCCGCCCACCTTGCCACTGATCAGGTTCATGATCATGGGCAGGAGGAGGTCCTTCACGCCACCGGCCTGTTGTGCGCTCAGGCCGACATCACTGGTCAATTTACCGTTGAACACCTGGCTGATGTTGCTCAGGATACCATCGGCGTTGCTGTTATTCTGGGCGGAACTGAAGAGGTTGAGCATGTCGTCCAGACCGAATCCGTCGCCACCGCCGATCACTTGCTTCACGCTGTCAGCGGCGGCGGTAATGGAGCCGTCGGTCTGTTGTGCGTTCAGGCCGATGGTGTTCATGAGCTCAGGCGCGGCCTGGCTTTTCAGGGTGGAAAGGATCTCGTCGAGCATGTTGGTCAGGTGTTTGATGCGTGTTTGGGACGCTGTCGGCGATCATCAGTCACAACAGCACTGAAGGTACACCCAATAGCGAAGGCCACCGTCGGTTGACAATGGCCTTCTTGCGGAGCCCCCCGCCGGATTTGAACCGGCGACCTGCTCATTACGAATGAGCTGCTCTACCGCTGAGCTAGGGAGGCTGAAGCCGTCCTGTCATCCCTCGGCGGGCTCAGGATAACAGGACGGAAGGGCGGCAAATGTAGAGGACCGCCCCCACTCGTCACCTCGATCTCTTCAACGCTTGATGAAGCGCGCTGTTGCACCGTTGACCGTGTGCAGGGTGTACACGCCGGCGGCCAGGTCGGAAACATCGATCCGGAGCGTACCGGAACTGTTCATGGCACCTTGGAGGACCGTGCGGCCCGCCGCGTCGTGCAGCGTGAACGGTACGTTGCCATGGGCCGCCGAAAGGCTCACCGAAAGCATGTCCGTGGCCGGGTTGGGGTACAGCACGGGACGAACCGTCGTCCCGGTTGTGATGCCGGTGCTCAAACGCGTGTCGAGCGCCAGTTTACCGGGGCTCACCCCCACCGCTACGCTGCTGAGGATCTGGCCCTCGTAGTTCATCACGTGCAACTCGCCGGATGTTAGGAAATCGGTGGTGGTACCGTACATCACCCCGTTGTTGGGGTCGTCGATCAGGCCGTACGTGGCAGGCGATGCGTCGAGCGTGTCCAGGACGGCGGCGGTGGCCAGGTCGTACCGGTTCAGCACGTTCTGGGCGTATTCCAAGAAGTAGATGCGGTCGGTGGTGGCTGCCGAGGCGCCGCACCCGGAGCTGAGCGCCACATTGTGCGTGTAGTCCACCGCCACACCGCCGGGCTGGTATTTGCTGATACTGCTTCCGGTGTAGTCTTTGTTGTTGAAGGTGTACACGGCGCCATCCACCACCATGATATGCTCGGGGTTGATGCCATCGGGCCCCAGGTCCAGGGTGCTCCAGGTCTGGCTGTTCATGTCGAGAACCCCGAGAAGGCCAACGGCATTGCCCCATTCGAACCCGTTATTCACGGCGATGAAGGCCTGGTCGCCGACCACTTGAACGGCTTCGCAGCTGTACGGGAGGGTCGCGGCGTCCAGGTGGTACAGTTCGTCCAGCGTGTGCTTGTCGCGCACTTCCAAGTAGTATGGCAGGCCGCCCACTTCGCCGCGGGTGATCACCAGCGCATTGTTCCACACGGCCAGGCTGCGGATGCCGGGCACCTCCGCCTCATCGAGCAGCGCGTACGTGTCGGCATCGTACTTCAGCAGTCGGGTATCAGCCCCCACATAGATCGTATGACCGTCCACCACAACGGCATTGCCGAAACGCGCATCGGCGATGGTGGCCAACGTGCTGTATGTCCCCGTGGCGGGGTTGTAGCTGCCAAGGGTGACGGGCACATCCTGCGTTTGGGTGTTGAAATCGTAGTGACCCTCGTTCAGGACGAGCACCTGATGGGTGTACAGTTGGGCGTTCGCGAAAAGCGCGGTGGCCAGCGCCGGGGCCAGGAGGAATGAACGGTACATGCGGAAACGTTTTTGTGCCTTCTTCACCGGAAGGCGGTTGTATGGAAGTGACCTGCGGCCGTTTCAGGTCTTCTGACTCACCACCTTTTCCCGGCGCGCCTTCCCGACAACCGCATCTGCGGGTACAGTGGCTTCAGCGCTGGGCGTTCCGATGGTTCACAGCTGCGGGAACAGTTCCCGGATCGCACGGGATTCCCTTGGACGGACGCGGGGCGAATGTAGCCAGCACTTTTGGAGGAGATCGGATCAGCCCGGAAACGAACTCCACGCCGGTGTACACCGCTTGATAACTTGGCCGCGAACACGATCCGGATGAGCGCGTACGACCTCGCCCCCGTCAATACATCCGACGCTGACATCGTGCAGGCGGCGAACCTGTTGCGCGGGGTGTTCCCCGATGCGCGTCACTTCTCCGAGGATGCGCTGCGCTGGCAGTATCGCGACAATCCGGACGGCGAGGTTGTGGGCTTCAACGCGAGGCTCGAAGGCGTGCTGGCGGCGCACTACGTTGCCATTCCACTGGTCGCGACCGTGGATGGCCGCGAGGAACGCGGGCTGCTTTCCCTGAACACCGCCACGCATCCTTCGCACCAGGGCAAAGGGCTCTTCACCAAACTGGCCAACGCCACGTATGCGCACGCGGCCGAACAGGGTTTCGGGTTCGTGATCGGTGTGGCCAACGCGAACAGCACGCACGGCTTCGTCAAGAAGCTGGGGTTCCAGCTCGTTTCGCCCTTGCGGGCCATGGTGGGCATAGGCCCCCTGCCCTACCGCACGACCGGTGCGAAGGTGCGATATGAGCGTGTCTGGAGCCCGGCCGCGCTACGGTGGCGGCTGGCGCATCCCTGTTACCCGTACATGCTCAAACATGCGGGCAACACGCGGCTGGTGCTCAGCGAGCGCACGCAGTTCGGTGCGCGGTACGTGCTGGGTGCCGCGCGGGACGGGAGATTCGATGGTCTGGCCCCCACCACGAACGAGGGCGTGCGCATGAAGGCTTGGATCGGCCTGGATCCCGACCTGGACTGGGCCGGCTCCCTGTATGTGAATGTACCGATGCGCCTTCGGCCCTCCCCGCTCAACCTGATCCTCAAGGACCTCACCGGTCGGGGCCGTACGCTGGACGCCGACGGCATCCGGTTCAGCGCGCTGGACTTCGATATCCTCTGAAACAGGTATCAGAATCGCACTTGCAGGCCCAATTGGACCAACAGGCCGCTGGTCCGCAGCCGGGCTTTGTAGTCCAGGAGGTCCAGCAGGTCGTTCTCCGGGTCCCTGCGCTTCCATTCCATACCATGCAATGCGTATTTCAACCCCGCATGCAGGCCGAACACCCTGCCGAAGTAGACTTGTGCCTCCGTGCCCACGCGCACGTGCATGCCCGCATACGTGTCCTCGAACTGCCCGTTGGTGTTCTCGTTGGATCGGATCTTCAGCACCCCGTAGCCCACTTCGGCGTTCAGGTGCAGGGCGAAGTGATCCCCGTTCACCGCATAGAACCTGGGCTGTAGTCCGGCCACCAGGAAGGCATTGGGCTGCGTACCCGCGGAATCCACGTAACGGCCGGGATCCAGACTGATGCCGATGGACCAGCGCCGGGCCACGCCCACCTGCAGATCGATGGGCAGGGAGGTGGTGACCGCACCATCGTCGTGCGAGGAGGTCTTGTGGCCCAGGAAAGGCACGGTCATCTCGCTCACGAAATGCGTGGCGAAGAAGCCCAACTCCCCGCCCACCCCCACCTGCACCGTGCCGGGCTCGTTCACTTGGGCGGAACACCAGGAAGCCGCAGCGCAGGCGACTGTGAGCAGAATGGGGCGGATCATGTTCACGGTTGTTCCGGCGAATGTATCCGGTGCATCGGGTCGATCATTTTCTCCGCATGATCATGGGCGATCGGAACCGGCATCCGGCATGGTAGGAACCCGAGTATCGCCACCGATCTGTACGCGCATGGTACGAGGGGGCTGGCGCTGGGTTGCCTCTTGCTCTATATTCGGCCCCTCTCTCGCAACAAGCAATGAAAGCAGCACGGATGGAGACGCCGGAGGAGAACGCATCGCAGGAAGCGCAGGAGCCGACATCGTCGTACAGCGGATACAGCAACGAGGGTCTGGGTTTCTGCCCCATCAAGGATCTGAACCTGCCGACCAGTTACGACGAGGTGGTTACCCGATTCCGCAAGCTGCAGGGCGAGCGGGCGGTGGAGGTGTTCAACTGAGCCTGATCAGTGCGATCCGAGCCCCGGTCTTCCGGGGCTTTCGCATTTCCTGGTGGCCCGTCCGACCTGGCCTGGCTCATGGGCTTCATTGTTACTGAGGCGATAACGAAGATCCGGTTCCTCTACTCGCGGATGCTGGTTGGTGAAGAAGAATGGAAGTGAGGAGGAGCGCGGCATCCTCACGTCCTCTCTTCTTCACCCGATGACCTGGATCGACCGCTTCTTGGCCACCGTCTCGGTAACTTTGGGCAGGATGCGATCAACACTCATCTTGCTGCTGTTTGTCGGGGGGCTCCGTACAGCACCGGTCGATGCCCAGTGCGCTGTTGGGTTGAACCTCTTGGAGAACGGGGATTTCGAGGGCGCTGAGGGCGAAAGCGTGGTCGCCGCCGGCTGGACCGGGATGAGTACACCGGACCTGAACGACGTGAACGGCCCCCTCAACACCACCACCGGTTATTATTGGACGGAACAGCCCGTAGCCTCGGCGAACGGCGGCACCTGGCAGAACATCTGCTGCGCTGCTGAAGGCGTGAGCCAGGTGGTGGAAACCACGGAGGGCGCGATCTACCAACTGTGTTACGAGTACACCGCGCAAGGCATCGTTTCCGAATCATACACCTATGCGGACCCGGGGTGCATCCAGGTGCTCATCAACAGTGTGCTCGCGCTCACCACGCCCTTGGATACCACCCCGTACACGTGGGAAACCGCCTGCGTGAGCTTCCTGGCGTCCGGTTCCACTACCGATGTTCAATTCATCACCTGCGGCGGTGATCAGGTCTACATGGCCATCGATGGAGCTTGTTTGCGCGAGGACCCGTCCAGTTCCGTCGATGCGATCGATCGCGTCACACCACGCATTGCTCCGAATCCCGCGAGTGGCAGCTGCCGCATCACCTGCGGCAAGCCGTTCGATCGGATCGAGGCGGTGGATGCCCGCGGAGGACGCCATCTACTACCCGCTGTGCAAGGCCAGGTGGACCTTTCACGGCTCGCCAGCGGCATCTGGACGGTGCGGTCCTGGGCATCACAAGGGCCGGTTTCCAGGCCGGTCCGCATGGTCGTTTCCCCGCTCTGAACCGCCGCGCTGTCGGATGGTCTACGGATCTTCAGCCCGGGTCCGGCACCATGGTCGTGTGGCCGGGAGGATATCGTCCGGCGGAATGATCGCCAGTATTGGCCCGATCCGGGATCCTGCTAACTTCAGGCCGTCCTCCGCGCGCCGGTGACCACCACCCTCCTTCAAAAAGGAAAGAAGGACACGTGATGTTCGGCGGCCTCCACGGTGGGGTGTCGTTGCTCTAAACCCGCCCGCCGATGATGTGAACATGCTGAAGCGGGCACAACCCTGCCAACCATGAAAGTGTTCGATGACAAGCACATCAAGAACGTCGTATTGCTGGGCTCCCACGGATGCGGCAAGACCACGCTGGCCGAAACCATGCTCTTCGAAGCGGGTCTTATCCCACGCCGCGGCCGTGTCGAGGACAACAATACCGTGAGCGACCATCATGCTCTGGAGCATGAGCGCGGAAGCAGCGTGTACAGCACGGTGCTGCACACCGAGTGGCGCAACTACAAGATCAACATCATCGACACGCCGGGGCTGGACGACCTCATCGGCGAAACCATACCGGCCTTGCGGGTGGCCGACACCTGCTTGCTGCTGCTGAACGCGCATCATGGCGTGGAGGTGGGCACCGACCTGGTGTGGGACCACATCGCGCAATACGACCGCCCGGTGATCATCGGCGTGAACCAGGTCGACCACCCCAACGCGGACTTCGACGCCACGGTGGACCAGGCGAAGGAGCACTTCGGCAACGCCGTCACCGTGATGCAATACCCCGTGGAGAGCGGCGAGGGTTTCCACCGCATCATCGACCTGTTGAAGATGACCATGTATGTCTTCAAGGACGAGGGCGGGAAGCCGGAGAAGCAGCCCATACCGGCCAACGAGAAGGAAAAAGCGGATGCGCTGCACAAGGAACTGGTGGAGAAGGCCGCGGAGAATGACGAGGCACTCATGGAGCACTACTTCGACAAGGGCGAACTGGACGAGGACGAGATGCGGCAGGGCCTCAAACAGGGGATGATGAAGCGGACATGCTTCCCCGTCTTTTGCCTGAGCGCATTGCGCAACATGGGCACCGGCCGCCTCATGGGCTTCATCGACAATGTGGCGCCCGGGGCCATCGAGATGCCCGCCGAGGAACTGGTGGACGGCGGCACCCTCCCTTGCCGGGCTGACGGCCCGGCGGTGCTGTTCGCTTTCAAGACCGTGATCGAACCGCGCAGCGGGCACATCACGCTCTTCAAGGTGATGAGCGGCGAAGTGAAGGAAGGCGCCGACCTGGTGAACGACAATACCGGTTCGGCGGAGCGCCTGAACCAATTATTCATACTCGACGGAAAGGAACGGCGACCCGTTGAGCGGCTTGTGGCCGGCGATATCGGCGGGACCATCAAGTTGAAGGACACGAGCAGCGCGCATACCCTGCACGAGCCGGGCAAGGCCATCAAATTGCGCCCCATCGCCTTCCCCGAACCGCGCCTGCGCCAGGTGATCAAGGCCGCCGACCAGAAGTTGGAGGAAAAGTTGCACGCCGCGTTGCTGGAGATCCAAAAAGAGGACCCCACCATCGTACTGACGTACCAGCGCGAGACCGGCCAGCAGATCGTGGGTGGCCAGGGCGACCTGCACTTGAACCTGCTGAAATGGAAGCTGAACCACCACTACAAGGTGGACGCCACCTTCCATGCACCGCGCATCCCCTACCGGGAAACGATCCGCCGCAGTGCCGAAGCGAGCTACCGGCACAAGAAGCAGACCGGCGGCAGCGGCCAGTTCGGCGAGGTGCATCTGCGGATCGAACCGTGGTACGAAGGCATGCCCGCACCGCAGGGAGTGAGTGTGCGCGACATACAGGAACACGACCTGCCCACGGGGGGAAAACTCGTTTTCTGCAACTGCATCGTGGGCGGTGTCATCGACAACAAGTTCATGCCCAGCATCCTCAAGGGCGTGATGGAGAAGATGGAACGCGGCCCCCTCACCGGGTCGCCCGCGCGCGACATCCGCGTGGTGGTGTACGATGGCAAGATGCATCCCGTGGACAGCAACGACATCAGCTTCCGGATCGCGGGTCTGCAGGCCTTCCGGGAGGCGTTCGGCAATGCCGATCCGCAATTGATGGAGCCCATTCAAGAAGTGGAGGTGCGCGTACCCGCCGACCTGATGGGCGATGTGATGACCGACTTGCAAGGGCGCCGCAGCATCGTGATGGGCATGGACACCCAAGGCCGCTACCAGATCATCAAGGTACACACGCCGCTGGCCGAACTGGACCGGTACAGCACCACGTTGCGCAGCCTCACCCAAGGGCGCGGCACCTACACCGAGCGCTTCCTGGCCTACCAGCCCGTGCCCGCCGAATTGCAGCACAAGCTGGTGAGTTCGCACAAGGAGGACGAGGTGGTGGTGTAGATCCTGCCAACGAGCGACCGCCCGCTGTTGCGCTCCGATAGGGGGATACGACAGCGGGCGGCAACGCTCAGGGCCGCACCACGCCCCGCGTTCCCGGTTCCAGCTCCACGCTGTCGTTGCTCCGGTCCTTGTCCGCCAAACGCTCCTCGGGATCCAGGATCACGGCACGCACCGCATCCATGGGGACCGGAATGCCGAAGGTGTAGCGGGGCGCTGTCCACAACCACGGGCGAAGAGCCGTGCATGGGGCCCCGGAGGGGGATCCCGGGCGGGCACCGAGCATCAGGGAGAGCGGCACCTGGTAGCATGTGGTACGGCCATCCGTTCCCATCACGGCCACATCCACCGGCATGAGCATCTCCCCTTTGCGTTCCAAGGTGATGAATGTGCTGTCGCCACGGCCGGTGATGGCCGCCACCCCGTAGTCCAGTGATCGCACGGTGTTGATCCACTCATCAAAATACCAATCCAGCTGCAGCCCGCTCACCTTCTCCATGGAGCGCTGCACATCCACCGGCTCGGGGTGCTTGAAGCGGCAGGCGTTGTAGTACCACAGCAGCCCTTTGTGCACCAGGCTGTCGCCGATGACCGCACCGAGCTGGTCCACGAAGAACTCACCCTTGCTGTAGGCCGTGGCGCTGTACCCGCGGTTGGTGCGGAAGTGGTCGGCATGGATGCTCATCGGCTCGTGCTGGTCGCTTTCGGCCAGCCGCAGGTACGTCTCCAGGGCATCCTGGTGCAGCCGCCCCTTGGCCTGGCCCGGGAACAGATGGTCCATCACCTCGCTTGTGGCGTACTCGGTGAAGCCCTCATCCATCCACGGGAAACTGCCCTCGTCACTGGCCAGCATACCATAATACCAATTGTGAACGCTCTCATGCACGCTCACACTCACCAGGCCACCCAGGCGTTTCCCACCGGTGACCAGGGTGAGGTTCGGGTATTCCATGCCGCCGTCGCCACCTTGTGCGAAGGTGAATTGCGGGTACATATACGCCCCGAAATGATCCTTCATGTACTGGAAATGCTTCACCATGTATCCGGGAAGCTCCTTCCAACCAGGCGCGTTCTCACCTTGGCCCTCATAAATGAATCGCAGTAGCGGACCTCCCGGCACCTGTGCGGTCACATGCGTGTAGTCCGGGTCGGCGGCCCAGGCGAAGTCATGCACGTTCGGGGCGCTGAAATGCCACTCCAGCTTGCCATCGGTGCGCTTCTGCGGCTTGGTGCAAGGGGCGTACCCATGGCCTATGCTGCCGGCGTTCTGCAACCGGCCCGAAGCCGCCACGGTGAATGAACTGTCCAGCGTGAGGCGCACATCATAGTCGCCCCACTCGCCATAGAACTCACGGCCCACGTAGGGGTCGGCGTGCCAACCGTGGTGGTCGTAGGCGGCCACCTTCGGGAACCACTGGGTCATGCTGTAGGCGATGCCCTCCGCGTTGTTGCGACCGCTGCGGCGGATCTGCACCGGGACCTGGCCGTTGAAATTGAAGGTGAGCGTCGTGCTCTTCCCGGGAAGTACGGGCCGGGCCAGTTTCACCCGCAGGATCGTTCCGAGCTCCTCCGACCCCACCGCTTTGCCGTCCTGCAGCATGTTCGTGCAATGCAGATCGCCCACTTCCTGCGGTCCGAGCAGGGCGATGCGGTCCCCTACCCGCGGGTCGGGATCCACGATGGCGCGTGAGCGCTCATCCATCTCACTGCCCGGCTTGAACGCGTTGAAGTAGAGGTGGAAGAACAGCTGACGGAGGGTATCCGGGCTGTTGTTCGTGTAGCTGAGCTTCTCAGTACCGGTAAAGCGGTGCGTGCGCACGTCCAGGTCGGTGGTGAGTTCGCAGCGGATGCGTTGCTGCCAGCGATCGCACTGGCCGGATGCCACAGGGACAAGGGTTCCGATGAAGCCGAGAACGGCAAGGTGCCTGGAAATGGGAGGAATGCGCATGGGCGGCGAATATCCCGCTCTCCGCACGACCTTTTGCAAAGAAGGAGACGGGAAGTTGCGTCCTGGATGCTCCGGGCTGAATG
>JAFDZE010000026.1:79575-81301 GCA_018267155.1 Bacteroidota bacterium
CGCGGTAAAGGCCGTGCGGTCCAATTCGGCCTGATGATCGGCCACTGCGGCAGCCACAGCCTTACGCACCTCGGCCACGTCCCAAGGCTGGTTGATGATGTGACGGACCCCACCGTGATTGAGCGCTTGTACGATCAACTGCGGATCGGGACGGGACATGGTCAGCATGCAACGGACCTGTGGGAACTTCTGGCGCACCAGACCAAGGAAGGCCGCGCCCTTCATCTCGGGCAAGTCCTGTGCAACCACGAGTACATGGATACCTCCGCGGTCCAGTATCCCGATCGCCCCGTTGGCATCAGGGGCCGATCGCAGATCGAACGCGGAGCCGAACGCGGCCATGAAAGCTGCACGTTCCTTGGCCGAATCATCCACATGAAGTACCGAAGCGGGGAGCGGCTGATGAGTGAACATGGTGGCTGGAACGCGAACTGTTAGTATGGGGTTCCGCAGAAGGAAAAAATGTGAAAAACTTGTTCATATGTTGTTCATAACTTTTTCGCTGTTAGATTCGCCCCCGCTCCTCAGTTTGTTCATCGAAAAACTCCCCTCGATCCATGCTTGGACTTGATGAACGCGCGTGCGTTACCGCAGACCGGCGGATGCTCCACCGCCCGGCATTTTATAGACCTTCCCTCAAAGCCGACCGGGAAGCCTTGGGCGAATTGTTGGAACGCGAACCGGCACTCATGGTGTACGACGACCTGCTCGCGCAGGTCGGCGAACTGGTGCGGGCCCTCCATCCTTGGGCCAACTATACGAAGCCGGAATTGCTGGAGGCCGCGAAGGCGCATTTGGGCGACACGCGGGCCGAGGACTACGGTGTTTGGGTCCACTATCCGTGGTCAGGGCGGCTTGTCCACCTGCTTGACGAAAGGGAATTCACGCAGGTTCGTACGGACCGGAACCGGAACAAGATCACGCGGGTGGAGCAGGAGCACCTCTCCACGCAACGCATCGGGGTGATCGGGTTGAGTGTGGGGCAGAGCATCTGTCTCACCTTGGCACTGGAACGGGGCTTCGGCGAATTGCGCATCGCTGATTTCGATACGCTGGACCTGAGCAACCTGAACCGGATCCGCAGCGGGGTACACGCATTGGGCAACCTGAAAACGGTGAATGTGGCGCGCGAGATCGCCGAGATCGATCCCTTCCTGAAGGTAACCCTGTTCAACGAGGGGCTGACACGGGACAACATCGACTCCTTCCTGACGGACGGGGGCAAACTGGACATCCTGGTGGACGAATGCGACGGCGTTGATATGAAGATCCTTTGCCGTCAACGTGCGAAAGCGCTGCGCATACCGGTGATCATGGATACCAGTGACCGTGGCATGTTGGACATCGAGCGCTTCGACCTGGAGCCCGACCGTCCGATCCTGCACGGCTTGATCGACCACCTGGACCCCGAGGACGCGGCCCGAGCGAAAACCAACGAGGAGAAACTGCCATTCGTGCTGCCCATGGCGGGGATGGAGAATTTGAGCACGCGCATGAAAGCCAGCATGCTCGAGATCGAGAGCACGGTGACCACCTGGCCGCAGTTGGCGAGCAGTGTGGTCATGGGTGGCGCCGTGGGTGCCGAGTTCTGTCGTCGGATACGCCTGGACCAGACCCGTGCGAGCGGCCGCTGGTACATTGAACCGGAAAAGATCACCAACGAACACACGAACGAAGCTTCGCACAGGGGATCATCGCATGATGATAAGCCCGCCGCACTGACCAC
>JAFDZE010000027.1 GCA_018267155.1 Bacteroidota bacterium
GTGTGGAAAGTGGTGAAGAACCTGGTGGTGAAGGCCGCCACGGCGCCGGGCCGCATGTTGGTGCGCGCTGTGGGCGGTGGCGATGCGAACGAGCTGGACAAGGTGCGATTTGAGCCCTTGGAAACCACGCTGGGCAAGGAGCAGCGGCGCACGCTGGAGCAACTGGCCAAAGGCCTCAAGGCCAAACCGGATGTGGATATGGCGCTGGTGCCGTTGGGCGACCAGCAGCAGGAGCTGGAAGCACTGGCTGCCTTTGAGGTGAAGAAGACCTTCTTGGGCTACACGGGCGCTTTGGTGGCGGTGGACAGCGCACGGATCAATGCGCTGAGCACGCGTGACAGTTCGTTCGTCGGGTATTTGAACGAGCGTTCGCCCACCACCGTGGGCCAAGGCGAGCATCAGCGCTGCGTGGCCTTGTTGGGGGGCGGAACATTGCAGTCCCGTTGTGTGGAAATGGAACAGGCTCGGCAAAAGGCGGTGCGGAACTTCTTGCTGTCCCAAGGACTGGCCGAAGACCGCTTCACCATTCGCCAAGGCACGGTCGAGGAGACCCGGGGATACGTGGGCAAGCCCAGCTACCGCTTGATATTCGATGCGGGGGCCAAGGCGCTGGACCGTGCGGGGCCATCGGCCCGATGAGGGGTTGGGCCATCGCGCATTCTGCGAGGTGCTGCCCCTTGGAGCACCCCGCTCATGGCTCCCGGACATGTTGGCGCTTGTCCCGATCGCCCATCCGCCTACATTTGCCGTCCCTTTCGAGGGGACCTTCCCTGGTAGCTCAGCTGGTTAGAGCACATGACTGTTAATCATGGGGTCGCTGGTTCAAGTCCAGCCCGGGGAGCAGAAGAGAGCCGCAAGCGCGGCTTTCTTTGTTTACTGAAGGAACCGAACGCATTCAAGCCATGCAACTCATCACCGTAGGCACCGTCGCTTTTGACCGGATCGAAACCCCCTTCGGCACGGCCGAGAAGACCGTGGGCGGGGCGGCCACCTACATCTCCCTGGCCGCATCGATCTTCCTGGACAAGATGGGGCTGGTGAGTGTGGTGGGCGACGACTTCCCCGTACCCGTGATGCGGCAGCTGGAAAAGCGCGGGGTGGACCTGAGCGGCCTCGAGATCCTGAAGGGCAAGGAGAGTTTTTTCTGGGCCGGACGCTACCACTACGACATGAACAGCCGCGATACGCTGGAGACACGGCTGAACGTGCTGTTGGAACTGGACCCGAAGCTGCCCGCCTCCTACCGCAAAGCGCCTTATGTGATGCTGGGCAACCTGGACCCCGTGGTGCAGGGCAAGGTGCTTGACCAGATGGACGAGCGCCCCGCATTGGTCGTGATGGACACCATGAACTTCTGGATGGATTCGGCGCTGGACAAACTCAAGGAAGTGATCCGCCGGGTGGACATCCTCACCATCAACGATGCGGAGGCGCGCCAGTTGAGCGGGGAGCACAGTCTGGTGAAGGCCGCCGCCAGGATCCTGACCATGGGACCGAAATACCTGGTGGTGAAGAAGGGCGAGCACGGAGCACTGCTGTTCGGGGCCGGCCGTGTGTTCTTCGCACCCGCGCTGCCCTTGGAGGACGTGATCGATCCCACCGGTGCGGGCGACACGTTCGCCGGTGGGTTCATCGGCTACCTGGCACGCACGCAGGACCACGGGTTCGACAACCTGAAGCGCGCCATCATCGTGGGCAGTGCGCTGGCGAGTTTCACCTGCGAGAAGTTCGGTATCGATCGGCTGGTCGAAGTGAGCCGCGAGGAGGTGGACGCCCGCATCCAGCAGTTCGTTGAACTGGTGGATTTCGATATTGAACTGGTGGAAGAGTAGTTCAGCCAAGGCGGGCGGCCAGGGCGTTCCAGTCCACCGTGTTCCACCAGGCGGCCACGTATTCGTTACGCTTGTTCTGGTAGTGCAGGTAATAGGCGTGCTCCCACACGTCCAGGCCCAGCAGGGGTCTGCCCTTGAACTCACACACGTCCATCAGGGGGCAATCCTGGTTGGGGGTGCTGCCCACTTCCAGTTTGCCGTCCTTCTGCACCAGCCAGGCCCAGCCGCTACCGAAGCGCTTCATGGCCGCATCGGTAAAAACCTCCTTGAACTTGTCGAAGGAGCCGAATGCGCCGTTGAGGGCATCGAGCACCTTGCTTCCCTCGGCACTCTTGCTCCCCGGCCCCATCACCTGCCAGAAGAAGTTGTGGTTCCACACTCCACCGGCATTGTTGCGGAGCTTGGTGCTGTACGCGCTGATGCCTGCGAGCAATGCCGCCTCGTCCGGGGCTTTCACTCCCTCTTCAGCGATGGCCGCATTGGCGTTCTTCACATAGGCCGCGTGGTGCTTGGTGTAGTGGATCTCCATGGTCTGCTTGTCGATCATGGGCTCCAGGGCGTCGTATGCGTAGGGCAGCGCGATCTGTGCGAGTTGCAAGGCGGGGGTGGGAGGTGATGCGGGATCCGGGGGCGTGGTGTTCTCCGCCTCGGCGGGGGTATTGCACGCGGCCATGTTGGCCAAGGCGGGCCCGGCCACGATCGCCCCCAACGAGGCCTTCAGCGATCGCGAAAGGAATTGTTTGCGGTCCATTGCTCGGTTCACCATTTTGAAGCATGGCGATGGGCCGAAGGTACTGCGCCTGGATGCGGACCCGTCAGAAGCCGATCAGCAGTTGTCCTTTCTCCACGGCGGTTTTTTCCTGTGCGTGGATGCGCTTCACCGTGCCGTCCCCGGGGCTTTTGATCACATTCTCCATCTTCATGGCCTCCAGGATCAGCACGGGTTCGTTCTTCTTCACGGCATCGCCCTCCTTCACCAGCACTTTGAGCACCAGCCCGGGCATCGGCGCTTTGATCTCCTTCACGGCTGCACCCGCACCCTTGTCCAGACCGAGCGACTGCATCAAGTGCGCTTGCTCATCCTCCAGCCGCACGTTGTAGGTCTTCGCGCCGATGCGGATACGCAGGATGCCGTTCTCCTTGTCCTCCTTCAGCACCTGTACGCGATGGCTACGCCCATCCAGCACCAAGCTGTACTGCCCCGGTCCGGTGCGTACCAGGTCGCCCGCGCGCCCGTTGATGGTCCAAGGTGCGTGGGGTGTTGCACGCTCCAGGACCAGCGGTTCCTTCCGCGAATTGATGTTGGCGTACAGTTTGGCCATGAGGTCCGGCGCTATCGTTCCACCGTCGAGGGTCAGGCGGTGCGCCAAGGTAACGGGTCGGTGCGTTCTGTCCCCGGCGCGGAGCTATTCGCTGAAGAGGTCTTCACCCGTCCGTTCGTAGGCCTCGTCGGGGGGCAGGCCCGGTTGTTCGCGTGCGGCCACGGCGAGCCTGTCGCACAGTTCGTTCTGCGGATGTCCGTTGTGACCGCGGATCCATTCGAAGCGCACCTTGTGTTGGCGGTAGATGGCCAGGAAGCGTTTCCACAGGTCGGGGTTCTTCTTCTTGGCGAAGCCCTTTTTTTCCCAGTCGAAGAGCCAGCCTTGCTCCACCGCATCCACCACGTACTTGCTGTCGCTCACCACGGTCACCTCCATGCCCGGGAGTTTCAGGGCTTCCAGCGCTACGATCACGGCCATCAGTTCCATGCGGTTGTTGGTGGTGCGGCGATAACCGCCCCACAACTCGCGCCGGTGTTTGCCGGCCTCCAGCACGGCACCGTAGCCGCCCGGCCCGGGATTACCGCTGGCGGCGCCATCCGTATAGGCCGTTACCCTCATGGATTGATCCCTGGGAAAAGGTATGTGATATTCCCGGCGAACAGCTTCACACTGATGGCGAGCAGGATGATGCCGAACGCTTTCTTGATCACGATGAGGCCCAGGCGCCCCAGCATCCGTTCAATGCGGTTGGTGAGCAGCAGGACCACCACCACCACGACGATGTTGAGCAGGATGGCCACCAGGATGTTGGGTCGTTCGAACTCGGCGCGCAAGCTGAGGATGGTGGTGATGGTGCCCGCGCCGGCGATCACCGGAAAGGCCAGGGGCACGATGCTGTACACCTTGTTGTCCGCCCGGCCATCCTTCAGGCCCGGTGTGGAAAGATCCTCCTTGAAGAGTTTCACACCGAGGGTCATCTCCAGCGCGAGGAAGAAGAGCACCAAGGAGCCCGCCACGGCGAAGGAGCGCACATCTATACCCACGACACGGAGGATCGTTTCCCCGAGGTAGAGGAAGCTGACCATGATGCCGAGGCTCACCAAGGTGGCCCGTGCGGGATAGATCTTGCCCGCCTTCTGCCGCACGTCGAGGATCACGGGGATGCTTCCCACCACGTCGATCACCGCGAAGAGGATCAAAAAGGCCTTGCCGATCTCGGTCGGGGAGAACATGGCGCAAAGGAACGCCGGGCCCGACATACACGCATGGGCCGCGCCGGTGGATCACTTCCTGGCCATGCGGCCCAGTGCGGTGCCGGTCTTCTGCCTGCCCAGGGCCGCATCGGTGAACACACGCAGGCCCATTTCGGGGCGGTAACCGTGGATCTCCTTCACGTCGATGGCGATGAGGAAGTCGATGATGTCCTTGTTGATCGTCTGGCCCGGGACCAGCACGGGGAATCCCGGTGGATAGGGGATCACGAAGCTGGCCGATACCAATTCACCACCGAGCCGCAATTCATCGAGTGCTTCGTGCAATTTCACGTGGCGGCAGCGCTCCTCCTTGTAGCCCAGGAAGTATGCGGCGCGCAGATCACCGCCGGGTACGCCGGGAAGCCCTTGGAAGCTGCGGTGGAAGCTGCTGAAATCCGGCAGGGGGGGCACCTCCTCGGTGAGCGCCCTGATGCGCGCCACATGCACTCTTTTCTCATCGTGCTCGAACCCGGCGTTGCGCTGTTCCAATTCGTCGGCGATGCTGAGCAGCACCCTGGTGAGATAGGCCAGCGAACCGCGTGTGGTCCCGATATTGGTCATGAAGAGCACCGAGTTGCGCGAGGTCTTGTTCACCTGGATCTGGTGCTTGTCCATCAGGTACTGGTTCTTGAACGTGTCCCCGTCGATGCCGGTCTTGCCGGTGTACAGGTTGATCTTGGTGGGATCCACCGCGAATTCGTCCTCGGTCCAGGCCCGTTCGATCTCGTTCCAGCCGGAGCCGGTGCGGTAGTAGCTGTCCAGTCCGCTCTGCCGGTATTCACCGGGTACCAGTTCGCCGATGGTGATGATGTCGAACCACTTGCGCAACCGCTCGTTGGTCCGGATCGTCCGGCGCAACAGCAGGCCCATCTCGATGGCTTTTTCAACCAGTTCGTACGCCTCGAACTCCACCTGGCGCCGTCCCACGTCCATGCTGGCCAGGATCTGGTAGTTCGCGCTGGTGCTGGTATGGATCATGTACGCCTCGTGGAAGTTGGTCTCGCTCTTCTTGGTGAAATCCTCGTCCCAGATGTGGATCATGCTGCCTTGGCGGAACGAGGTGAGCGTCTTATGTGTGCTTTGGGTGGCGTACACCCGGATGCGCACCTTGTCCGGATCGGGCAGGCGCGGCTCCTCTCCGGGTCGCAGACTTTTGATGTGGGCCTCGTACTCGGCCCGGTATTCCGGGGTACGGTACTTGCGGGCGAGTTTCTCGGCCGTGCGCATGGCCGTGCGCTGGCGCAACACGTAACTGAAGCGAGCGAATGCCCACCAGGCCTCGTCCCACAGGAAAACGATATCCGGCTTGATCGCCAGTACCTGCTCCATCACACGCTCGGTATTGTATACCACGCCATCGAAGGTGCTGTTGGTGAGCAGGAGCATCTTCACCCGGCTCAGACGACCTCCTCTTTTGAGGGCCAGGAGGTTTTCCCGGATGTGCTCCAGCGGTACGGCGCCGTACATGCTGTAACGCGGCAGCGGATAGCTGTGCAGGTACACGGGATAGGCGCCGCTGAGCACCATGCCGTAGTGATGGCTCTTGTGGCAGTCGCGATCGATGAGTACGATGTCGCCGGGCTCCACCAGGGCCTGCACCACGATCTTGTTCGTGGTGCTGGTCCCGTTGGTGGCGAAATAGGTGCGTTGGCTGCCGAATGCGCGCGAGGCGAGTTCCTGTGCCTTCTTGAGCGGCCCGGTCGGTTGGAGGAGCGAGTCGAGCCCGCCCGTGGTTGCGCTCGTCTCGGCCAGGAAGAGGTTGCGGCCGTAAAAATCCCCAAGATCTTGTATCCACCGGCTCCTGAACACGCTGTTTCCACGTGAGATGGGCATGGCGTGGAAGACGCCCATGGGTTTGCGGCTGTACTCCTTCAGCGCGGAGAAGAAGGGGGTGTCGTATTTGTCCTGGGTGCCGCGCATCAGCGTCAGGTGCAGCTCGGTAAGGTCCTCGGTGCGGTAGAAAATGCGCTTGAATGTGGTCAGTATGTCATCATCCAGCCCATCGTTGGGCGTATCCGTGATGCAGTAGCGGTCCACCTCGGGCCGGAACCAACGGCAGATGCGCCCGAGCCACGGGCCGGTGCTCGCCCTGCTGATCCCATCGGGTTGGAGGAGGTCGATGGCACGGGTGAATTCGCGCAACACGCCCTTGTGGTTATCGCCCGGATAGGGTACGCCGAAGCGCGTGACCATGGCCTGTATGTTGTGGTTGAACAACAGGGCGATCAATGCGTCCTGGACGGTGCGCACCACGACCACGTCGTACACGAACGGGTCATTTTTATCTCGGCATTTCAGTAATTTCTGTTTGAGGGCGGCCTCTTCCACCTCGTCGAATTCATCCACGAAAAGCACCTCGAAATAATTGGGCCGTGTCTTCTCCTCCTCCTCGATTAGCATGTCATGTTGCACGGGCTGCGGAGTGAGCATGGAGGGCACGTCGTTCCGGAACGCACCGCTGCTGAGCAGACGCACGATATGGTTCACAGCGAGGCTCAGGCCGTGGTACTCCCTGGCACGCAACATGTCCTGCATGTGCCTCACCGTCTCGCGACCGGGCCAGGCCCAGTACAATTCAATGGCGAACAGGTCATGGAGGATGGCCGCCACCGGACCATGTTCACCGCGGCCTTCGTCGAGGTCCATCGCGGCCAGCTTGAGCTGGTCCCATGTATGGGTGCGCAGGCGGGCGGCGTTGTAGTGCTGGCGCAACGGGGGGGAGGCGGGCAGGGAGGACATGCAGGATGATCGGTATGCGGGAAAGTTAGGAGAGCTTGGGCTCATCGTGTGGGGCCGACCGGGGTTTGATGGCCACTTGCACGAATGGTGGGTTTTCTTATTCTTGTGGATACCATGCGAGCGGCTCCTCCAACAGCGGCAGGCGATGCAGCGGATGCTGACTGGCATCGATCGTTCCCATGGGCGGCCCTGTCCCTGGTCCTCGGGCTGCTGTACCGGGGGCTGGCCCTTGGCCAATGTGCGAACGACAATACGCTGTACACCACGGTGACACCACCTTGCCCGGGTACGGGTACGGTGGTCTGCATGTACGGCGGCGAGTACGCGCTCGTGAATGTGGTGATGGGCAACACGTACACGTTCAGCACGTGCGACTTCGCATCCTTCGACACGGAGATCACGCTGTACAACAACAGCGGGGGTGCGGCACTGGGCTACAACGACGATGGTTGCGCCCCCTCCTCGATCGTGAGCTGGACAGCCACATTCACCGGGCAATTGCGCGTGCTGGTGGACGCCTGGCCGTGCGGCTCGATGGCCTCTTGTGCCGACCTGACGATCACATGTGCGGCGGCCGGTGGCTGCCCTGCCGGCGAAGTGGCCGACTGCAATGGCAACTGTGTGCCAACGAGCTGGTTGGGCGACGGGCTCTGCGATGACGGCGTTTTCACGTACAACGGGGTGCCCATCTACCTCAACTGCGCATCGCTGAATTTTGACAATGGCGACTGTGGTGGTGGAGGTTGTGCCGCTGGCGAGATCCCCGATTGCAACGGCAACTGCGCCCCCGCGAGCTGGGTGGGGGACGGCACTTGCGACAATGGTGCCCGGTCGTACAACGGGACCCCCATCTTTTTCGACTGCTTCGCGCTCGCCAGCGATGGTGGGGACTGTGGAACCGCGACCGGCTGTGCACCGGGTGTGGCTGGCGGTGCGTTGCCGGGGTCGGGATCCGTTCAGATCCAGCAAACAATGACCCCCCAGCAATTGATCTCCGACGTGTTCCTGGGCGAATGCCTATCGGCTTCGGGCATCACGTACACCGGGGCCACCGGAGCCATCGGTACATTTTCCAACGGATGGGGCATCGGCATCCCGTCGGGTATCATCATGACCACCGGGTCGGCGCCCATGGCTGTTGGGCCCAATGCGATCGGTTCCTCCGGAACGAACAATTCCGCTGGCGGCAATGCGCTGCTGGATGGCCTGGTCCCGGGGTACACCACGCAGGATGCGTCGGTCTTCACCTTCTCGTTCACGCCGGAAACGGACCAGGTGACCTTCTCGTACGTGTTCGCATCAGAGGAGTATCCCGAGTTCGTGTGTCTGGGTTTCAACGACGTCTTCGGTTTTTTCGTGAGCGGGCCGGGCTATGCGCCCAACACGAACATCGCCCTGGTGCCCGGTGTGTTCTATCCCGTGACGATCGACCACGTGAATGCCAGCGGTGGATGCGGCCCGTTCTTCCCGGCGTTCTATACGGGTGGGAACACGTCAAATACCCAATACGATGGATTCACCGTGCCGCTCACGGCCTGCATCAATACCGTACCCTGTGAGACGTACAGCATCACCCTCGCCATCGCGGACGTGGGCGACGGGAACTACGATTCGGCGGTGTTCCTGGCGGCCCAGAGCTTCGCGGCGGGCGTTGATCTGCAGATCGGTGCTGCCAACGGTGGTAGTGCGAGCAGCGAAGCGGAATGCATGGACCAGGGCACCTTCGTGTTCACCATGGACCAGCCACTGGACGAAGCCACCACGTTGGTGTACACCATCACCCAGGCGGGTAGCGCGGTCTATGTACCGCCGATCCCCATCACCGTGACCATTCCCGCAGGGCAGACCAGCATCACCCTGCCGGTGAGCGCACTGCCCGCCAGCCTGACGGCGGATGCGAGCACGGTGACCTTGGTACTGAACACCGCGGACAACCCCGGAGTTGGCTGCAGTTGCACGAGCGACACCATCACCGCCACCCTCTATCTCTGCGATCCGGTCCAGCTTCCCGTGCAATGGCTCGGTTTTGATGCGACGCTGATCAATGGGGAACAGGAGGTCCTCTGTCGTTGGGAGACCGCGACGGAGCAGAATAATGACCATTTCACGGTGGAGCGCTCCCGCGACGGGTATGGATGGCAGGATATAGGTACGGTCCAGGCCGGCGACCCGATCACCTCACCGCAGTATTACGAACTCGTGGATCATGGACCCTTGGGCGGTACCGGCTGGTATCGTGTGCGGCAAACGGACATCAACGGGGCATTCGGGCACTCGGAGGTGCGCGTCGTTCATCGCGATCCGCGGTTCAATGTGTATCCGAACCCGGGGAACGGCAATTTCCGGATCATCGGGCATGAGGAGGGAACACTCAGCATATATGATGCGATGGGCCGACGGGTATCTTTTACACTGGGCCCTGATGGGGAGCTCGCCCTGCCGGGTGCGGCGGTCGGCACCTACGTTGCGGCACTGGTGCGCCCAGGAGGCGCGGAGCCGTTGCGCGTGCGTTTGCTGGTGCGATAGCGACCCCGCGATCACCGGGTGCGCCGGGCCGTCTTCTTGCGCGGTGCCGATCCCTTGCGCACCGTCGACTTTTTCGGGGCGGCCTTCCTGGCCGGTCCGGATGGCTGAGCGGGGGTCGGTGGGGCCTCGTGCAAGGCCAGCCGGTTCCCTTCACTGTCAATGAACAGGGCGAACGAGCCGGCCTCTTCGCCGATCAGGGTCTTGGGCATGATGACACGCCCGCCGGCCATCTCCACACGGGCCAGGATGTCGTCCATCTCGTTGTCCGCATTCAGGTAGATGAGCACGCCTGTGGCACTCGGATGGCAGCCGGGACCTTGGACCAATGCCCCGCCGACACCTCCTCGGGTGGGGAAATACGCCATGGCGAAGTCGCCGTTCTCCACGATCTCCATCCGCATGTTGCGGATGGTACCATAGAACTGGACCGCACGGCCCAGATCATAAACCGGGATCTCGAACCAGCCGATATGGTCCTTGTTCTTGGAATGCGGGTTGAAGGATGCGGGAGCGCCCATGGTGCCAGGATCTGATCTTGTGGAAGCGGTACGGTTGTGCGTTATGCGTTGTTCTCGCTTGAAGGCCGGAAGGAAGATACGATATGTTTCGGCAGGTCGAGGCTGCGGTGCTCATCCTTGATCTGCAATTCGCCCAGCTCTTGCACGCGCTGTGGTTTGATCAAGGGGCCCAGCCCTTCCAGGTAAGGATGTTTGACGCCTGGCGCGTACACACTGAATTCGACGGGCCTGTCGCGGAAGCTCTTCATGGGCTGGCCCAGGCGCAGCACGCCCAGTTCGCGACTGCGGCGCACCTTTTCCAGATTGATCTCGATGGGGATGAACTCCTCGTTCACATCGGCCTGGTACACGATGCGGCCCTCCGGTCCGCACACGATGCTTTTGCCGCTGCCGCCGGCATCAAGACCGTTGATGTCGAAGAAGTAGCACTGGTTGATGGCCGCACTGGCCCTGGCGATGCTCAACTCGATATCGCGGTCGATGGTTCCGGTGAGTGTCGGGTGCAGGATCACCTCGGCACCCATCACGGCCAGTGTGCGCGTGGTCTCCGGGATCCACATGTCGTAGCAGATGCTCACACCGAAACGGCCCACCTCGGGAACGTCGAACACACAGAACTCATCCCCGCCGGTCACCCCCACCTCGTATGGGTAGAAAGGGAACATCTTGCGGTAGCGTGCCACCACGCTGCCTTCGGGATCGATGACGCTGGCGGTATTATAGATCCTCGTTTCTCCTGCGGCGTTGCGCGAATGTTCGAAGATGCTGCCGGGCAGGAGCCAGATGCCGTGTTTGGCGGCCATGGCGCACATTTCCTGTTCGAAGGCCCCGGGCACGGGCTGCGCGTTGGCGGTGAGCGGTCCGTACGCGCACAACTCGCTGAACATCACCAGGTCCACCCACGGGTACAGGTTCATGAGGATATCCAGCTTCAGCTTCATGGCCTCCACGTTCGGGGCCGAAGCGCTGACGCGCATCTGGATACCGGCGATCGAGAATGGTTTCATGGTGAACGCTCAACCGCAGATCCTCTCCAATTCCTCCTCCATGATGTCGAGGCCCCTGTTCAGGAGTTCATCACTGATCACCAAGGGGCTCAGTACGCGGATCACGTTCTTGTCCGTGCCCGCTGTGATCACCACGAGGTTGCGCGCGGCACAGGCGTTCATCAGTTTGGTGCAGGTGTCGGCATCGGGTTTCGCCGGGTCGCGCTTCACATTGAACTCCATGGCCATCATGGCGCCCAGACCACGCACATCGCCGATGCTGTCGTGCTTCGCCTTCATCTTCTCAAAGCGCTTGCGGATCACGTCGCCCACATGCCGACCCTTCGCGTTGATGTCGATCTCCTCCATGTATTGCAGCGTGGCCAATGCCGCGGCGCAACTCACAGGATTGCCGATGTAGGTGCCACCGATGCTGCTCGGCCCCGCCTTGTCCATGAGTTCCGCCTTGCCCATCACCGCCGCGATCGGCATGCCGCTGCCCAGGCTCTTGGCCCAGGTACTCAGGTCGGGTGTTACGCCGAAGTGGCTGAAGGCGCTCCACGCACCGGTACGGCCGAAGCCCGCTTGGATCTCGTCGAAGATCAGCAGGATGCC
>JAFDZE010000028.1:0-777 GCA_018267155.1 Bacteroidota bacterium
TCGCCCACGGGCATGGCGATGGGCTGGCCCATGCCTTCCACTTTCGTATCGCGCGCCAGACCGTCGGTGCTGTCCATGCTCACGGCGCGCACGGTGTCCTCGCCAATGAGTTGCTGGGTCTCCAGAATGAGGACGCTGCCGTCCTCGCGCTTGATGTGCAGCGCGTCGTAGATGTTGGGCAGGTCCTTGCCGCCTTCGAAACGAACGTCCACCACGGGTCCGATCACCTGGACCACCTTGCCGATGTGCTTGGCCATGCTTTGCCCGCCATAGCCCTGGCGGAGGGGGGATTTTCGCGCCGTAGCGATTTTTTTATGCCGACCGCGGTGTGAACGCGTAGGCGTGAGTTGGTTCTCTGGGTTCTTGGGGGCTGGACCCCCGGTTTTGCGGCCGCGAAAGTAGATGGTTCGGGTATATGGTGAAATGATGTGCATAAATGCCCGGCCAAAGGCCCTGAAAACCACGCCGGTGAAGCCGAAGGACGGGGCGGGGCGGGTGTGGAAAACGACCAGGCCCGGCGTGGTGAAACGTGCCGGGCCTGGGCCAAAACCTGCCCTCAGCGCTCGCCAACCTTTACAGCCTTTTTCACCATCACCTTGCCGTCTACCAGCAAGGCCACGAAGTACGTGCCGGGTGCGAGGCGGTGCGTGTCCCACTCGTAGGTGAACGCACCAGCCATGGCCTGCTCCTCGCGTATAGTGCCGATAGACTGGCCAGCGTTGTCGTTCACTTGTAGGCTCACTTTGGCCGGCGCAGCCACGAAGTACCGAATCGTGG
>JAFDZE010000028.1:830-11351 GCA_018267155.1 Bacteroidota bacterium
TGTCCAATGATCGATCCTGACCTTGGGGCCGCATGCCCGCGTTGCCGCAGCATCCCTCTACCTGGGCCAGCAGATCCTCGTATTTCTGGTTCAATTGCTGTATCGCACCTATCAGGTACGGCACAACGGTTTCCGTGCGGATCGCCTTGAACTGTACCTCTTCGATCACCACATTGCCTAAGCTGTCGAACGCGGGCGGCTGAGAGACATTCATGACGGCATGTGGCAGGACAGATTCCAGTTGCTGGGCCATGAAGCCGGATTGCTCACCACCTGGAAGATGCATGGATGGATGACCCGCCGTATCGTATTGGAAAGTCTTCGCTTCTATCTGCAGGGTTTTCTCGAGGCCGTCGGTGATGTCCTCGACATTGGATTTCAAATTCTCGTCGCTCGGAGTCAGCAAGCCGCCGGTCCCGAAGACAGGCCCGTTGAAATACCCGGTCCATGAGGGGAAGCCCGAAAGCGCTTGTGACGACTCGCCCCACACGCCCACCGTCCATGTGGCGGTGTTATCGCCATCGGCAACCCCACGCGCACCGATAGCCAGGTTTCCCCCGACCGCGTAGCCATCGGTCCCGATATTGCTGTCGGCATCGGCCGCAGCCCCTATCGCGCCCTGGGCGATCGAGCCTCCACTCGCGAGGCCTACAGTACCCATGTTGATCCCGCCACTGGTGGCAATTCCTGCAACGCCCCGCACAGTACCGGATCCTCCGGACGCGCTGCCTTCCACCCCTGTTTTGTATCCGGTCGCTCCGGTGGAAGTCACCGTGCCACGAACAGCTGTCTCCGTTCCTGTGACCACATCCTTCAACACGTCCAACTTCGCCAATGGCGCGTTCGTGCCCACACCAACAAGATCCTCGGCCTGTGGAACGCACAGATTGCCGTCCCACGCCGTGCAGGGGTTGTTGCCCACCAGGTGCCACCCGGAAGCGCATTCACCGAATGTGGACGGGTCCACCCATTTCACCACACCCCGCTCGGGGCTGGGTGTTGCCGTGGCGTCCACCACCATCAACTTGAAGGCACCGTCCGTTTCGCCACCGGGATCCGGCAATACGCGCAAGCGGGCACGGCCGTTCAGCACATCCAAACGCTCCAACGGCTGCTCTGCGACACTCGCGAAATCGCCGATGCCGAAATAGCCCTCATTCCCGGATTGGTCAGGCAGCACACGGGCGATCTCCAATCCGTTCAGCCCGGCCGCCACGTTGGTACCGGGGGACGGGTTGGTATAGATGAACCGGAGCGCTTGGGGCGTCACGGGCGGAACGGCCGCCGTATTGTCTCCCCAATTGACCACCGCATGCACCCGGCCGGACTCTTCGGACTTGAGCCCCGTGTACATCCAGCCGCTGAATTCGGTGCAGGTGGTCCCGCTGTACATTCACGGCCGGTAGCCGCCCACGAAGGCGCCCTTGTGGTCCAGGTGCAACAAGGACAACGGTGTTTCCACGGGCGCAGCGGCGAACAGCCCGATGCCCGTGAAGCCACCGAGGTCCAGGTTCGTGTAGTTGTTCACGGTCTGCCCGGCAAGGTTTGGTGCCACGCGCACGCGCAATTTGTTGGTGGTGTGCAGGTACAGGTAGCCTCTGGTGGCGTGGATGTTGAAATCGCCCTGCGTGTCCAAGTGGTATAGGGTACCGAACTCGGTCCCGGTGTGGAACATACGTCAGTAGGTGTCGGTATGGCTGGGTGCATTCGTACGGAATACCTCGCCCGTGGGGGTGAAGAGGTTGTTGCCATCTACCAAAAGACCAATAGTGGGTGAAGGCGGTGTGCCAAGGTTGCCAATGACCACCCCGTCCGTGCTGGCGTCAGTCTTCAAGTAGTTCAACCCCAACGTTGTCCATGCTTGAGAATGCCCCTGGCGGACGATCGTGAAGAGTGTGAGTAATAGTAGGATCCTTGTTGTGTGCCGCATGGGTGGAGGTGTTGTTACTGGTTGGGGGCGATCAAACGAAATGTTCGCGCAGACCGCTCCATTATTAAGCGTAAGAAGTAGGTGCCTGGGGATGGAAATCCTATTCCCGACAAGATGCCGTTATCGAGCCCCCCGGTCCAGGACAAAACCGTTCGTCCCGAGCTATCATAGACCATTGCATGAATTGGGACTTGTGCGCTTAAGCCGTCGAGGTGGATCACTCCACCTTGGCCTATCCATGCCCTGATGTCCGGAAGAATCGGGACTTCACTGGAACCGATATGGATGTCGCAATCCAAGGGATCGGTCGACAGACATACATCGTCAACGTAGTAGTAGCTGATATCTGTATTCCCGTCCGGATCGACAAGGATCGCTTCTGTCTGATCGTCACCGAAGAAATTACCCAGGTACAAAAACGAATATGCTGAATCCGCGTTGAATTGCCCCGATATCTGGGTCCAGCCCAGTGAATCCGATATGACAGCTTCAGTGAAGATGTGTGCATGGTCGGGCCATGGCTGCCAATCCCAAACCTCAAAAACGGAGTCCATGCGCATTAGAACCCCCATCTTGTCGGTGGCATACCTGGTACGGATCTCCGGCGAAGGAAAAGATGAGGTCCAACTTATCCTGAAAGAAGCCCAATACGTCTGGCCTGGGGTCAAGGGCAAGGACAATCGGACCCCGATGATCTCATGGGTGCCATATCCGGGCAATGAAGCGTTCGAAAAGGCCCACATTCCACAATATCCATCTCCACTGGCGGGGAACTGATAGCCGAAGATGTTGCGCGGTACACCGCAGGTGTCCATGCCATCGCAAATGTTGAACAGGTCTGGGCTTGAAACACCGCCTCGGAACCAATGAGTGGTCTTTTGCAACTGGCCTCCATTATTCGGGCAATCGTTCAATTCTTCGAAACCGCCATTGGGTACGAGGTTCTGGCTGCATGCGATGCCGTCTGTCATGAAGAAGACAATGAAGGCGATGACGGATCTCATGGTACGGTGGGAGGTCAGGGGGGGTAGGTGAACGGTTCTATCCTGAGTTTCATGGGTAGGGGTTGAGGCCGCCGTTGGTCACCAGGTTCTGCGACCGTGCGGTTCCTCTTGGTGCTAACAGGATGGCCGAGGTCGAGATCGCGAGATTCTCCCACTTCCATCTGCGCTGCTTCATATGACCAAGGTTCAATGTACCGGTTCGGGATCGTTCCGAGCACTCACCCGAAAAGTATGCCTTCTACTCTACGTGATTGTGCTTCGGCAGTAACAAATACCGCATTTGACCGCATTTGTCGCAAGTGTTCGCGCCCAAGACCGGATCCAACGCTCAGGCGCGGCCACTTGTGACCACACACACGCCTGACAACGACCGTCGTTGTCCAAAGCTTACGCCGAATATCCTGTAGAAGAAGCACGTCCCCGCCCATCTTTGGCCTCCCCGCCCAGCCGGGATGAAGCACATGCAGGTCCATACCGATCTCTCCACCTTCGTGAATGTTGAGCGCCCGGTGCTCACCACCGGTACCTTCGATGGTGTACACCTCGGACACCAGGCCATCCTGCGGCGGCTGATGGAGACGGCCCGGCGCGAGGGAGGTCAGAGCGTGCTCTTCACCTTCCATCCGCACCCGCGCATGGTGCTCTTTCCGCACGACAATGAGCTCAAGTTGTTGAACACGCGCAAGGAACAGAATGAATTGCTGGAGGCCGCTGGTCTTGATCACCTGATAGTAGTGCCATTCAGCCGCAGCTTCAGCCGCATGCACGCCTTGGATTTCGTGCGGGACACGCTGGTGGACCAGTTGCGCATCCACGCCATGGTCATCGGCTACGATCATCGCTTCGGCCGCAACCGCGAGGGCGACATCCACCTGTTGCGGCAACTGGGCGAGGCGTACGACTTCGGGGTGGAGGAGATCCCCGCCCACGAGATCGATCACGTCAAGGTGAGCAGCACCAAGGTGCGCGAGGCGCTTTTGCGTGGTGAGGCGAAACTGGCGCATGACCTGCTCGGCTACGCGTACCCGCTCGGCGGTGTGGTGGTGAAAGGCGATCAGCGCGGGCGCACCATCGGTTTTCCAACGGCCAACGTCGGCGGGATCGATCCTGGCAAATTGCTTCCCGCTGATGGGGTGTACGCCGTGGAGGTGGATCTGCGCGACGGCGTGTACAAGGGAATGCTCAACATCGGCCTGCGCCCCACGGTGGAGGGCCGCGACCGCACCGTGGAGGTGAACATCTTCGATCTGGACCGCGACCTGTACGGCGAACCGATCACCGTGCGCCTGCGTCATCGATTACGCGCCGAGGTACGATTCAGCGGGCTCGATGCGTTGAAGGCACAACTCTTGCTGGACCGCGAGCTGGCGGAAAAACTCCTGGCATGATCCCCGTTCCGCGCTGCATACTACCCTTGTTGTTCCTCTCGGCACCGCTGTGGGGGCGCGCGCAGTTGCTCGGCCAGGCCGAACTGGACACCATCAAGGAGTATCACAGTCTGGAGTCGGCGCTACGGGAACCGGACAAGGTGTACCGTCTGCAGTTGACCAAGCGGAAGTACAAGGAGGTGCCGCCGGAGATCCGCCAGTTGAAGAACCTCAACGCGCTGGACCTGGGCCGCAACAAACTGAAGGAGCTTCCCGAATGGATGGGTGAATTGGCGTACATGCAAGAGTTCCGGGCCCCGCAGAACAAGTTCAGCGAAATGCCCGCTGTGATCTGCCGGTGGCCGCACCTCAAGCGCCTGGACATGCACCAGAACGAGCTTGCGGGCCTGCCGGCGTGCATGGGCGATCTCAAGGAATTGGTATCACTGGACCTGTGGAGCAACGAGTTGGGCGACTTCCCCGATGAGCTGAAGGGCATGGAGGCCCTGCGCTTCATGGACCTGCGGGTCATCCAGTTCGATCAGAAGGAGATGGAACGCATCACGGAGCTGTTCCCACGGGTGAAGATCTTCTTCAGCCAGCCATGCAATTGCGGTACCGCTCCGTAGTCGAGCTGCTCCGTCCGGTCCGGCCCCATCGCGAGCCGCCGTTGCGATAAGCCCTTTGGCCGCATCTTCGCCGCATGACTGAAGCGGGGTGGGTGGCTTTGGAGTGGTCGAGTGCGGTGCTGGGGGCCTGCTACACTTTTCTGGCGGCCTTCGAGAAACGCATCGGCTGGATCTTCGCCATCGTCTCGTCGGTGATGTTCGTGGTGTACTACCTGCACCGGAACTACACGGGCCAGGCGGTGCTCAATGTGTACTACGTTATCATGGGTATTTATGGGTGGTTCAGCTGGGGCAGGGACACGACTTCGATACCCGTTACGCGGAAGCCTCTTGCCTTCCATGCCATGATGCTCGCCGCGGTGGTGGCCGCCACGGCGGGGGTGGCCTGGTTGTTCGAGCGGTACGGATGGAGCGAAAGCCCGCGCATGGATGCCTGGGTAGGGGTCTTCAGTGCGGTGGCCACGTGGATGATGGCGCGGAAGCTGATCGAGAACTGGGCGTACTGGTGCCTGGTGGATGGCGTGGCCATCACCATGTTCCTCACGGCCGACCCGCCCATGCGGGCCTACGCGCTGCTCTTCGCCACCTACGTTGTACTGAGCGTGGTGGGCTTCTGGCGATGGCGCCGCACCATGCGCGCAAGCTGATCCCGGAACACCATCCGCTGACCGTGGAGGCGTCCCGGGATCCCGCCGCGCGTGACGTTCCGGTCAGCGCTTGATGAACGGCACCGAGAGGGTCTCCTTGTCCGTTCGGATTCGAGCGGTGTATTTCCCGGTGGCCAGCTCGCGCACATCCAGCGTGTTGGTCCAGCCCGTGCTGGCCGGTCGCAGGACCACACGCCCAGCAGCGTCCATCACTTCGATGCCGGTGATCTTGACGCTGGTCGGCAGTTCCACGCGCAGAATGTCCATGACCGGATTCGGCCATGCCCGGACCGGGGTGTGCGTCGTGTTTTGCAGAAGGCCCAGCGTCAGGTCGGTGCTGGCGATGTGGGCCAGCGGGAACGAGGTGCCACCCGCGACCAGTTCAGTGGCCCCGAGCAGTTCAAGGTCTTCCACGCTGCCCGAGAATTCGCCCAGTACGCTCACCGCGTCCGGCGTGCCGTGGAAGGTGGCCAGCCCGGATCCCATCACCATCATGCCTTCGGACACCGTGAAGTCGCCCCCGAGGTGGATCCGCGTGCCGTCCGGATCGGCCAGCAGCGCGTTGATGTGGGCAGGCGGAGTGAAGTCGTTGCCCACCCAAAAGATGTAGTTCGAGATGTTCGGCATAAGCGGCTCCCAGGCCACCGAGCCCGCTGCGATACGGGCCAGGCCGAACCACTCCGCGCCCAGTGCCCCCACGCAGTCGCCGCCCGCGTACAGTTGCCCTTGGTGCGCCAGCAGGGTATGCACGTTGCCGTTGAGCCCATCCGCCAGTTGCGTCCACATGCCGTTGTTGAGCCGCGCCACATGGTAGAGCGTGGTGTCCTCCTCGAACGGGATACCCAGGAAGTCCCCTGCGCAGACCAGTGCGCCATCGAAACTCTCCAGTGCGCGGATGTACCCGTTGAGGGATTGCCCGACCTGTTCCCAATTGCCGTTCACGAGCCGCTTCACTTCGTAGTTCGTACCGGCGAAGCCACTGACCGAACCCGCGGCGTACAGCGTTCCTTCATGCGCATGCAAGGCGGTCACCTCGGGTTGTTTGCTCTCGAATGCCGTGCTGTAGGTCCAAGTGCTCCCGTTCCAGGTGGCCAGGTCGTTGTTGCCGAAGATGCCGCCGAGCATGATGCTGCCGTTGAATTCGATGGCGGCGCTCACGTGGCCGAGAACACCGCTGCCCAGCGCGTGCCAGGCGCTGCCGTCCCAGCGGGCCACGCGAGCCGCCGGTGTGCCACCGGCCGTCAGGAACTCACCGGCCGTCAGCAGGTCGCCGTTCTGCAGGCGGACGAGTTCCTTTACCGTGCTGTCGGTACCGGAGCCCACGGTGTACCACGGGATGTTCGGCGGGTAGCCCGGCTGTATCCACGCCAGTTCGTCCGCTGTGAATCCGTGCTCCTCCGCCCATTGCGCCACCGGCTCCTTGAACCGATCATCGTTCAGGATGTCATGCACGTAGCCGGGATTCATGTCCGCACTGATCCGCTCGGCCAAGGCCCGGTTACCGCTTTCCACCATCAGCTGGCCAACGGCGCATGCGGTGCCGTGTGGATCGATGAAGATGGGGTTGCGGTAGGGCAGCACATGGTTCTGCGGGAAGATCCCGCGATCCGCATAGGCATCGAGTTTCTCCAGCAGCACGGCCCGTTCGGCGAGGGCTGCGGCCGAAAGGCCCTCGGGGGTGCGGGTGCGCGCATGGGCGGCCACCATGTGCAGATGCGTGGCGATGCGTTCCGCCTCGTTCGTGAAGTGAACGACGCGTTCCCCGCCGGCGGGTGCAGCGTCCATCACGCGCCACTGGGCGTTCACTTCCAGCAGGTGATCGGTCAGGCGCGCCTCCGTAGTGGGGGCGAGTTGTGCGTTCGTGGCGATCGCGATCGTGATCGCGGAGATGGAGAGGAGTCTTCGTTCCATGTGTAAGGTCGTTTTCATGGAGTAGACGCAGGGGATCCCTCCCGCGCTGCCTGAGGTGGGATGAACGAATGGATCGGTGACCAAGCACACCGCTTTGACCCTCATCCACTCCAACCAAGGAGCAACGGCTTCTTCTCCACCGACCGTGGAATACCGGGGTGCGCGGAAGAATGAAGGTCACACCCTCAATGTGCTGAGCGGGATCGATCGTGCCGGGTCGTGTACGGGGGTGTCAGAGCGTTGACGTCGCTACCTTTCGGGCGTGATCAAGATCGCCGTTACGGGCCCGGAGAGCAGCGGCAAGACCACGTTGGTGGAGGCGCTGGCGCACCACTACGGATGCGTGTACACACAGGAGTATGCACGTGTGTACCTGGAGGAGTATGGACCGGACTATATGGAAGAGGACCTGGTGCGGATCGCGAGCGGGCAGCTGATGGTGGAAGCCGAAGCGCAAGAACTGGCGACAGATAAAGGGACCCCACTGATCCTGTGCGATACGGACATGCTCACAGTGCGGATCTGGAGCGAGGAGAAGTTCGGCCGTGCGGCGGACCTGTTGAAGAAGCTGACGCGCAGGGTGCGTTACCAGCACTGGTTGCTGTGCCGGCCTGACATACCGTGGGCGCCGGATCCTTTGCGCGAGAACCCGCACGATCGCGACCGGCTCTTCACGGTGTACGAGCGTGCGCTCCGGCGTATGGGGCGGCCGTACACGATCATCGAGGGCGGGCACGAGCAAAGGGTGGTTACGGCGCGCGCGGTGATCCTTCCTTTGTTGCGCAAGGAGGGGGTCGGCTGAGCCGGACTACAGCGCGCGAAGGATCTCCTCGCCGAACTCTTTCACCTGCCAGTTGCGCACGCCATCGATGGAGGTGAGCGCTTCGGGGTCGCCGGGCAGCGTACGCGCGATCTCGGCCAGCTGGTGATTCGAGAAGACGATGCCCTGGCGCAGGTCACGACCAACGGCGATCGCATCGCGCTGTTGCTTCAGGCGTTTCAGCCGGTCCTCATAGTCATCGTCCCGTTCATAGCGCTTGGGCTTGGGTACGCGCGGCCACTCCTCTTTGGGCAGGGCCAGTCCGGCCGCGATGGCCTTCATGATGGCTGCTCCACTGCGCTCCACGGTGCGCTCGCCCACGCCTTTGCGCGCGGCCAGTTCGTTGAGGTCGACCGGTGGTTCCTTGCTGGCCCCGATCATCACGTCGTTGCCCAGCACCATGAATGGCGCGCGGTCCAGCTTTTCGGCCAGCGCCTCGCGCCACGCATGCAACTCCCGCAGCACGGCGAGCTGGCGCGGCTTCAGCGCCTTTGCGCCTTTGATCCGCAGGAAGCCGGGTTCCTCTTCTACCGGTATGAATGGGATATGCACCAGCTCTTCGAACTCCTCCTGCGCCCAGCTCAGCCGGCCTTTCTCCTCCAGTTCGGTCCGGAGGATGTCCCGCAGCCCGATGAGCCAGTGCGTATCCATGGCGGCGTAGGCCAGCATGTCGTCGCTCAGGGGGCGTTTGCTCCAGTCGGCCTTCTGGAACTTCTTGTTCAGCTCCACACCGAAATGCTTCTTCAGGTTGGCGGCCAGTCCGAGTTCCGGCTCGTTCAGCAGTTCGGTGCTCACCATGGTGTCGAACACCTTGGCCGCGCGGAAGCCGTACATCTTCTTCAGCATGCGCAGGTCGTAGTCGGCATCATGGATCACCCATTCGATGGCGGGGTCGGCGAGTGCCTTGCCCAGAGGCCCCATGTCTTCCACGGTGAGCGGGTCGATCAGCCAGGTCTTCTCACGCGTACTGAGCTGGATCAGGCAGATGCGCTCCTTGTACCGGTGGAAGCTGCTCGCCTCGGTATCCAGCGCCAGGATGGACTCCTTGCCCAGCGATGCCATCAGATCCCCCAGCTCACGGGAGCGGGTGATGAGGGAGTAGGGCGTGGGCATCGGCCAAATGTCGGTGGATGGCCGGGAACGGACCGCATCCATGGCCCGTAGGCTTTCCACATGCGGGGGGCGAAAACGTGGGAGATGACCGTATTGATGGAGCGGACAGGTTGCTCGGTGTATGTTCTTCCCCTAAGAAGGCTTGCTGCCCTGCTCAACCTTCGCTCATCGTGCGCATGCACCACGTGCAGGGGTTAATCCGCCCGATCCTTGCCTGCACCCGTGCTGAACACCACCGGAAGGGTATACCGACCAGGGATGGGAATGTCGTCGGCTTTTCCCGGCTCCCAAGGCGGCATGGCACGCACCACCCGCAGGGCTTCCGCATCCAGTGCCGGTTCCACTGGTCGGACGACCCGTGCCTCCACGATCTTCCCATCCCTGTCCACGATGAAGCTGATGTTCACTTTCCCCACGACGTCCTTCCTGAGGGCCTTTTTGGGATAGCGCAGGTTGGTCCTCAGGTAGACGTACAATGAATCCATGCCTCCCTTGAACCGGGGTTCGGTCAGCAGTGGATACCAGGTGTCGGGCGTTCCATCCGGTTTGAAGCAACTACGCGAGGTCAGCGAATCCTTTGCGTAATGGTCCAGCCGCCGGAGTTGACCATCCTTCCAGAAGGAGGAGACACGTACGCCCGTCCCTTTGGAAAATTCGCGCTCCAGCCGCAGTGTTCCATGCACATCGTAGGTGCGCTCGATCCCGTCCGGCACAGGGTCATTCCGGCCTTCGGTGATGGTGCGTTTCTCCCAACGTGGCCGACCCTCTTTCGTGCGCGAGATCTGGAGCTGACGAGCGGGCTGCTCCGGATCCGGTCCGCTCACCACGTATTGATCACATTCGCTCAACGAGGCCACCCTGCCTTTGAGCGTGCTGTAGAAGGCGGTGTCCTGGGCGCGCACGGACGACATGGCTGCCATCAGGATCGCCACGGACCATGTGCGCATGCTCAAATATACTTCTCCCCGAACTCCTGGCCGGCCTGCTCCACGAATTGCTTGATCTTCTGCTCATCGTGCTTGCGCACCACGAGCAGGGCGTCCTTGGTGCTCACCACGATATGGTCGTCGAGGCCCTGCAGCACCACAAGCCGGTCGTCC
>JAFDZE010000029.1:0-15409 GCA_018267155.1 Bacteroidota bacterium
GCGCATGTGCCACCGCCCATCGTGCTGGAGGACGACCCAGAGGAACCCGAACTGCAGGTGGTCACGAACAACGATCCAGGGGATGAGGAGCCGACAACTGCGGCACCCGTGGAACCGCGCCCCAGTGCGGATCCGTTGCGGTTCTTGGACGGCGGACCGACCATTTGAAGGCGCTTCGGGGGTGGCCGTTCAAGGCGGGGAAGTGGCGATCCCTATTTTGGTGTTCGATTTAGCAGGATCGAAGACCGGGTCCATCATGTCCGATAGCAAGCTATTGGCACCACGGCACAAGTTGTCAGGTTTCATCGGAAGATGTGGTCGAACATGCCGCACCGATCCGGATGTGGAACATCGCAGTTGACCTGCCCATCACAATTGATGGATCCGGGCAATGATGTTCCGTTGGAACTTCGCGCACAATGAAGCTTGTGGCGGCTGAAGTAGTTGACCGTATTGGGCGTGTGTCGTTCCATTTTTTCCTGCTGGTCACTGTGTTCACTACTGCGGCCCAGGATCCGCCGCACAAGATGTACACGGTGGCAGATGGACTGAGCAGCAACACGGTGTATTGCGCCGTTCAGGACAACGAAGGGTACATGTGGTTCGGGACGGATGCTGGCGCCTGCCGCTTTGATGGCCTGCGGTTCGAGCGGTTCACGGCCAGCCAGGGTCTGGCGGACAATGAGGTGATCGGTATGCATGTGGACCAGAAGGGCCGTATCTGGTTCTTGGGCCTGAATGGTCGTGTCAGCGTATTCAGCGATGGAGCCTTCGTGAACGAACGGTTGGGAACGGACCGCATTCAGGGCCGTCACGGCCTGGTCTCCGCAGCCGATGACGGTCAGGGTGGCGTATGGGTCGGCGGGTTCGACTCGGAACTCTTCCACTGGTCCAACGGCAGGGTGGCGCGCTTGGACCTCAAGGTGCCCGGAACCATAGGAACGCATGGGATGGTGAAACTCCTGAGACTCTCAAGCGGCACGCTGTATGCCATGCGGAACGCGGCGCTCTTCCTCATTGAGAGCGATACGGCGCGTTTCCTCCGCAGGTGGGATCAAGGAGGCGCCGAATATCCCATGGCTGCGGTCAGGAACGATCGGGTGCTGGCCTTTGGACGCTTAGGACTGTTGGAAGTGGGGCTTGCGAAAGACCGGCTCATCACACCCTTGGATCGTACGATGCCACCTTCCGGAGCGCGGCTGCCGTTCGTTGATCGCGATGGGAGCATCTGGTCCGGCCGGGAGGATGGCGGTGTGGTCCGTGTGATGGAGCATGCAGGCGGAGCGCCAACGATCCAACGGTTCTTCATACGGAGCCACATCAACACGATCCAACAGGACCAAGAGGGCAACATCTGGTGGTGTACCGACGGAAATGGGGTCTTTATCAGTCGATCCGCTCAACTTGGAATACAGCAATTCATGGTCAGCGATGATGTTCGGGAACGATCGGTCCACTCACTGCGCGTAACACCGAGCTACGGCGTGGTCTTCGGCACCTCCTACGGTAGGATATTCCGGATCGCACACGGACAGGTGGAGCCGCTCACCAGCCCGGGCACACGCGCCACGGGGCGGGATCGTGTGCGGCAACTGGAGGAAGGACCGGATGGAAGACTCTGGATCACCACGGACAGTTGGTTCGGTACATACGATCATGGCCGGGATCACACTATCCCGATGCGCATCCAGGATTCGACCCGTTCGGACCTCGTGGTCCTGGGTATGAAGGCATTCGCGATCGGTGTGGATGGCCATGTGGTCTCCAGCTTTTTCGGCTTGGGCACGGTGCAACAGGGACCGGCCGGATCGGAGACACGCTTTGACAAGTCGTTATGGAAGGGCAGCACTCGCATCTACGCACCATTCATCGACAGCGCCGGTACAGTGTGGTTCGATTCGGGCAACCGATTGCTGAGTAGTTCGAATGGCCTGGTGAAGGAGTTTCCTGCATTGGATGCGGAGTTCGGCCTGCGCATCACAAGCATCACCGGCATGGAGGAGCACACACTGGCCATCGGATCGGCCGGTGGAGGGGTGAAACTCGTGCGCAACGGACAGGTGATCAGGCGATTCACCACCAAGGAAGGCCTGCCGAGCGACGAGGTACGCCGAGTGCGGTACGAACAAGGAACACTGCTCGTGGCCACTGATCATGGAGCGGCGATGATCCATGATCCGTTGGGAGCGGCGGAAACGTTACTGTTCACTCTTTTCGAGGGACTGCCTTCCGATGATGTACAGGATGTGGACATGGATACTGCCTCGCTCTGGTTGGCCACTTCCGAGGGGTTGTTCGCGATACCGCTCCGGCACACCGGCCACGGGTTGCGCCCGCCGATCACACGGATCCTGCGCGTCATGGTGGCCGATCGAATGATCTCCCTCGACAAGCCGATGCGTTTCGACCTGGGTACCCGCCTTCAGGTAGTGGCGCACGGATTCGCATTCAGCATGCCCGATGCTGTGGAGTACGCTTTTCGGGATGATGCGGATACATCCTGGATGTCGAGTGCCTCTGGCGTGTTCAGTATCACCTTGTCGGAGCCGGGCGCACACCGACTACTGGTGCGGTCCCGCTTGCCCGATACCGGATGGAGTCCGATCGTCACACTGGATGTTGAGGTGCTGAGCCCGTGGTACCTAACATGGTGGTTCCGTGGTCTCGCAGGGGTCACCCTGTTGTGCATGGGCATGGTGCTGGTGCGGTACCTCGCCCGCCGCCGCCTGCGTGCGCACATGCTGCGCATGGAGCGCGAGAAAGCACAGCAGGAAGAGCGACGCCGGATCGCGGCGGACATGCACGATGACTTGGGAGCGGACATCAGTCACCTGTTGCTCCTTGCGCGCGAGAGCGCTGGGAGCGGCACCCTGGACCCGCAGGACCGGGACAACTTGATGGCCGTGGAGCGGTATGCTGACGGCATGGTGCGCAAGATCGACGAGGTGATCTGGAGCCTGGCCCCTGAGGACGACCGCTTGCTCCCTACGTTGCGCTTCATCCAGCGTCACACCGAGGAGATCGCCGGAGCCCATCACCTCGCCTTCCGTACGATCCCGATCAATGGGTCCGATCGCCCGTATCCATCCATGCTCCGTCGGGAGCTCTTTCTCCTGGTGAAGGAATCGCTCGCCAACATCATCAAACATACCGATGTGCGCACCCTGCGATTCGAGGCTGTGGTCTCCGAGGATCGGTTCAGCATCACCATCGAGGACGATGGTCGGCCGCTGGTATCGGGGCATCCGACCCGCAATGGTCATGGACAGGCGAACATGCGGCACCGACTGGAGAAACTCTCTGGTGAAGTGCGCACCGAACCCGTGGAACCGATGGGTACGCGAACGATCTTCCGGGTGTGGACAGGACGTTCCCCTCAATAGTGATGATGGGATCCGGCGGACCGGCCGGTAATTTTCCCGCCGTATGTCCGACACACCTCGCGCTTCCGGTCTGCGGATCCTCATTGTGGAGGACCACGACGACTTCCGCCATCGACTGAGCGCCCTGCTCTCCTCCTATCCGGAGTTCAGTGTACGTGCGGTGTCCGACGCGCAGAGTGCATTGCGGGCCTTCGAGGTGGGCATGCACGAGGTGGTGATCATGGACATCAACCTGCAGCCTGCGACCGGCCAGGGGTCTTCTTCATTCGAGAGTATGAACGGCATCGCATGCACCAGGGCTATCAAGCAGAAGCATCCGGAAGTGCAGGTGCTGATCTGCACCGTGCATGAGGATGAAGAGCGGATCTTCGAGGCCTTGAAGGCCGGGGCGAGCGGGTACATCCTCAAGCGAGCACCCCTACCCGAACTTATCGAGGCGATCCGCCAGGTGCATCGTGGCGAAAGTCCGATGACCGGGACCATTGCACGAAAGGTGGTCAGCAGCTTCCAAGCGAAGCCGCTGCAGTGCGGGGAGAAACTCACGACCCAGGAGCAGAAGGTGCTCGACCTGCTTGCAGAAGGTCTCAAGGCGCGCGAGATAGCCGAGAAGCTGTTCATCAGCATCACCACGGTGCGCAGCCATGTGCGCGGCATCTACGAAAAACTGCAGGTACAGAACCGGGTTGAAATGCTCAAGAAGACGGGCAGGGTTCGCTGAGTTTTCCCGGTGGTGAACACGGTCGCCACTCCACTGTTCTGATGAAGTGGTGGGGATCCATCGATCCTGACGAGCGGATCATCATGTGTGGATCGCTGATTTGCGGTGCCGCCGATCGTTGCGGCACAGCGGATGCCGAAAAGCTGGGAGAGAGTAGGCTGTACCAAACTTCAAGGACATGCCCAAGAAAATTCTTCGAACGGCCGTCATTCTGACGATCCTGACCACGACGATTCCGCTCAAGGCACAGTTGTACGCACCATCAGGCCAGGTGGGCTCCACCGTTCTGGGGAACAATGGGAGCGGGATCGGCATCAATGATCCACAAGATGACCTGGATATCACCGACGTGAGCGGGGACCAGGACGCTTATATCCGATTCTATAAGTCGCTGAACGCTGCTCCGTTCAGTTACATGTCACGGGTCGGGATAGAAGATGGCACCTTGTACCTCCTCCAGGAGCGTTTGGGTTACCACATCAGTGCCAAGTTGAACGGAAGTGAGCGTTTCCGAATGTGGGGGAACGGGCAGAGCAATGGCAGCAATCCCGTCTTCGGAAATGTGTCGTTCGGTAACGTTCCCCATCTGTACGGATATCAGAACGCGATCCGTGGACCGGTGAGCCTGCTTCACCTGCACGAGAACGCAAAAGCGGTCTGGCAGCAGTTCACGAATTCTGCGACCGGCTTCTCCGGACTGAACTCCGGTCTGCGAATCGGGATCGGCTATGCGAGTGGTAGCACACCACCGGATGCAGAGATTTTCCAAGGCGGTAATGCACATTTGAACTTCTCCACCAATGCCATCCAACGGATGACGATCCAGAACACAGGCACCGTCGGCGTGAACACAGCCTCGCCCAACAACCGGGTGGAGATCGACGCCGATCCAACGGATCCCAGTGCGAGTGGGCTTCGCTTCACGGACCTCACGAGCGGATCATTACCAACATTCGCTTCCAATGGCAAGGTGCTCACCGTGGACGGTGACGGAGATGTGGTGCTCACCACGGACCTTGGAGGGACCGGGGGTATCAGCAATGCATGCACAACAGTGAACCAGCTACCGATGACCGCCAATAGCAATGGCGATCTGGCCTGTAGCCAGGTCTACGATCTGGGCACGGGTGTTTCCGTGGGCAACAATTCGATCCCATCCGATGTCCGCCTCAATTGCGAAACCCTTACCGGTTCCACCACGAACGACCGCTGCGCGATCCAAGGAGTATCTCGGAACGGGAAGTTCACTTCCGGCATGCGCGCCCATGCCTACCTGGACAACCATCCGAATCCGTCCTACTTCCGGGTCCAAGGGATACTGGCGACGGGTAATCTGATGGTGAATTCAGCTACCACGATGACGTTCGGAGGTAAATTCCGAGGGGAACTGCACAGCCACGCACGTGGGAGCGAGGTGTACGGCACCTGGTCCGACGTGTACATGAACACCGGTAGTGATGTCAATAAGGCTGTCGGGTCATTCGCCAATATCCGGGAGAACGTTGGGGCGGGGACCATCACGAACGGCGCCTATGCGGTGCAGGGTATCTGTGAACTGGGGGCGACGCGGTACGGGGTGTATGGAGAGACGATCGGTAACGAAGGCTACACGGGCGATGGATATGGGGTGTATGGCTACGCACACGGACCGAGCGGTAACAACTACAGTGTGTACGGGGCTGGTGGTTCGGGAGGCGGATCCAACTACGCAGGGTACTTCAATGGAGCGTTCGTACAGACCGGCGGTCCGTTCTCGTCGTCCGACCGCAGGCTGAAGAAGGACCTGAATGCCATGGAAGGGTCACTCGATCGTTTGCTGCGGCTTTCGCCCAAGACCTACATGTTCGACCATACGGTGCATCCGGGCATCAACCTGCCCGAAGACCGCCAGTTCGGCTTCATTTCACAGGAAATGGAGAAAGTGATCCCCGAGTTGGTCGAGACCATTCACCATCCCGATAGCCGGGATTCCGATGGTAAGATGATCGAGAAAGGCTTCGACTACCTGGGCCTGAACTACACGGGGCTGATCCCCTTCCTGGTCGGAGGCATCCAGGAACAGCAGGCCATCATCGACTCCCAAAAAGAGCGTATCGATGCATTGGAGAACGACATGGCGGAGTTGAAGAAGCTGATCACGACGACCGCGGGTGTGGTCCCGGCCGTCATGCCCAAGGCCCGCCTGGAGCAGAATGCCCCCAATCCCTTCAACGAGAACACCGTGATCCGCTTCTACGTGCCGCCCACGGCCAAGTCGGCCACGATCGATGTGAACGCCGCGGACGGCAGTACCTGGAGATCGTTCAACGCATTGACGGGGAACGGCCAGTTGGTGATCGGGGCTGGTAGCATGAGCGAAGGCACATACACGTACAGTCTCGTGGTCGATGGTGAGCGTATCGACACGCGCACGATGGTGATCACGCGCTGAGCAGGACATTCGAAGAACAGGAGGCCGTCTCGAAAGGGGCGGCCCCTGTCCATTCTTGGGACCCGGCATTTGAACACCCGGGCGTCCCGGAAGGCCCCGAGTTGTATCAGTCGTTCCGGTCCGCGTCGTCCAGATGCAGCTTGTGCAGGATCCGGTGAACGAAAGGGGCCAGCATCACCGCAACGATGGTGGGCAGGGCGATGCCACTGAACAGGGCGTAGGCCGAAGCGAACCATTTGGCATCGTCGCCGGGCAGAGCGCCCAAAGGGCCCATGCCGCTGAGGATCATGCTCGCGTTCAGGAATGCATCGGCTGCGCCGTAGTTGGCGAAGAACATGTATCCCAGGGTCCCGATGGTGAGGCTGAGGCCGATCAGCACGACCGCAGCGAGCAGAAAGTACAACTGCCGCCGCAGGTAGGTGGCCCAAGTGGCCAAGCGTTGGCGACGGTGCTCCATCCGATCGTGATACTCAACTCTCTATTTGCTCGGATCCCCACCGATATGGAGGGGCCGGATCCTGAAGGGGCGGTGAAATTATTTGCCGATGTTCAGGCACGATCACTTCCCCTTGATCAGCGTGGCCAACTCCGTGGCCTTGTCCAGCAGCACCAGCTTGTCGCCATCGAGCTTGAAGGTGTTGGTGGCGTTCAGGGCCTTCAGGAATGAGGACTCCGTCTCCTGGGTATCGTGGCAGTACATTTTGGTGCTACCCAGGCCGGGGAACGATACGGCGCTGCCTTCCACCTTCGCCTGGCCCACCAGCCTGTTGCAACCGCCAAAGCCGGACACGCTCAGGTCCTCGGCGATGGACAGGTAGGGGTTCTCCTTGCCCTCGGGCATACGAACGGCCGCTCCGGCCAGCGTGGCCAGGTTCCAGCGACTTCCGAAGATGGAGGCTGCCGCTGCAGGAGCACCACCGGCAGCCGCTTCAGGGGTCTTGTTGCATTTCTCCGAGGTGAGCACGATGAAGAGGCCAGCGGCCAGCAGGAGGGTGTTCGTACGGTTCATGATCAGGGGTATGCGAAAGTAGTGCCGAACAGGGCTGGCGAAGACGATACGTGGAATGGCGCGCAGGGCGCAGCGAGCTGCGGCCACAGCGATAGGCTGCCTGCCCGCCACATGGTGCGGGTCCTTTTGCCGGAGCTCAATTGTTCAACATCACCGGCATCACCAGCATCAGCACGTCCTCGCCGTGTTCGCCGGTTTCGCCCGGCAGGAGGATGCCCGCGCGGTTGGGGGCGCTCATCTCCATCACCACATGCTCGCTGTTCAAGTTGCTGAGCATGTCCATGAGGAAACGGCTGTTGAAGCCGATGGTCATGTCCTCACCCTCGTACCCGCAGGTGAGTTTCTCGTTCGCTTCGTTCGCGAAATCGAGGTCCTCGGCGCTCACCGCGAGTTGGCTTCCCGCGATGTTCATACGCACCTGGTGCGTGGTCTTGTTGCTGAAGATGGCCACGCGGCGCACGCTGTTCAGGAAGGTCTGCCGGTCTATTGTGAGCTTGTTCGGATTCGTCTTCGGGATCACCGCCTCGTAATTGGGGTATTTCCCGTCGATCAGGCGGCACACCAGCACGGTATTGTCGAAGGCGAAGGAGGCGTTGTTCTCGTTGTAGGCCACGGTCACCTCGGCGTTGGTGCTGGCCAAGGAGTTTTTCAGCAGGTTCAGTGGCTTCTTGGGCACGATGAAGCTGGCGGTACCGGGCACTTTGATGTCGGTGCGGGTGTAACGCACCAGCTTGTGTGCATCGGTGGCCACGAAGCGTATGCCGTCCTCGGCCAGTTCGAAGAAGATGCCGCTCATCACCGGACGCAGGTCGTCGTTGCCGGTGGCGAAAATGGTCTTGTTGATGGCCGTGGCGAGTGTTCCTGCGGGCAGGGAGAAGCTGCTGCCACCCTCGATCACCGGGCTCTTGGGGAATTCGGCGCCGTTGTGGCCGGTCATCTTGTAGGTTCCCTGATCGCTGCTGATCTCAATGCCATAATGTTTGCCGTCCACCGAGAAGGTGAGGGGCTGCTCGGGGAACGCCTTCAGCGTGTCCAGCAGTAGACGGGCGGGAATGGCCACGACGCCCTTGTCCTTCGCCTCCACGGGCATGGTGGCGGTGATGGTCGTCTCCAGGTCGCTGGCGGTCACCGTGAGCTGCTTGCCGTCGATCTCGAACAGGAAATTATCGAGGATGGGCAGTGTATTGCTGCTGGCGAGCACCCCTTGGAGCGACTGCAACTGCTTCAACAGGGCTGAGCTGGAAACGATGAATTTCATTCGGAAAGGTTGGGTTGATGCCCACCGCGCGCAGCACGGTGTTCGTTCAGGCGGCGCGAATTTACCGGGGGGGCTTCCCTTGGAACGGCCCTTTTATGAACAAGGACGCGGGTTTTTCAACGATCCGCGGTCGATGGCCCGCGCACGGCGGACGTCATCGGCCTTTGGCGCACTTGGCCCAGGTAGGGCACCATGCGGTCGAACCAGTAGCGCTGCACCACCACCAGGGCCGTATCGTCCTTCACCGAAAGCATGCGGTCCACGTCCACGGTCATGGGCTCGAAGTCCATGCTCTGCTCACCGGGGTAGGGGTCCTTCTTCCAGAACTTCAGGTGCTGCTTGCGCCCATCACGCGTGATGATGGTGAGCACATGGCGTGGCACGGAGGCCAGGATGCTGTCCTTCACCGCTTTGCTGTACGTGCGTTCGAAGTACTCGAAATGGGCGTCCCGCAGGTGCTGCAGCATGTCGAAGACGATCACCGTATCCAGCGGGAGTTCCCGGCCCTGTGCGTCCTCGAGGCTCATGATGCGGTCGCCACCGTAGTTGATGATGTAGCCCATGCTGTCCTCCATGGGGTGTTCCACCTGCATGCTGGCGATGTTGTTCATGTCGGGATAGATGGCCAGGTCGGTACTGCGCCAGTCGTCCAGGTTCGCGTGGAAGCGGGTGTTGATCAGGCCGGTAAAGCCGCTCATGCCCAGCACGAAGGGGCTTTCGCTGCGGCCGATGCCCGGTTTCTCCAGGATCGTGTACACCCCCAGATGGTCCTGCGTGCCGTGACCCACCCACCAGATCTTCTCAGGTTCGTCATCGCCGGTGTAGATCTCCACCTTGATGGCGCTGGTGGACATGAACTTCAAGGTGTTGGCCACGGCGCTCTTCGGCACCGGCGTGCGCACCTCCACGTTGCGGAAGGTCTTCAGCAAGGTGTGGACCGGGAACTGGTTGGCCGGCTCGCCGTTCACGGTCCACCGCCCGTCGGGGCCTTTGCGCAGGTCCGCGGTCCGGCCTTCCTTGTCGGCGATGAAGATCCGATCCACCCGAGCGGTGTCGGCGATGGCGAAATCGGACAAGGGCCCTGTGATGGTGGTGCCCTGATCGGAGCGCCAGAGCCACCAGGCCACAGCGGCCAGGGCGATGAACAGCAGCGGGAGCAGGTATTTTTTCATCAGGCGGGAACGGCGTAGCGGCGGCGGCGCAGCAGAATGAAGGTGATGCCGCCCAGGATGCTGAGCAGGACGGGGCCGGCCACGTTGAGGACCTGCCAGTACGCGCGTTCCTTGGAGGTGCGTTCGGGATCCAGTTGCCGCAGGGTGATGGTGCGCGAGCGCAGACTGATCAGGCTGCGGTCATTGAGCAGGTAGTTCATGGCGTTCACGAAGAATTCGCGGTTGCCGTAGACCTTGGTTCCCGCCAAGCGGTCGAACCCGAGCATCATGTACTGGCCCTTCTCCCGGTTCACCATGTTGGCGATGGCGTCACCATCGCTCACCACCAGCACGGCGGTATGCCGGCTGATTTCGCGGTGGCCCATGGATCGCTTCACACTGTCGGGCATCAGCATGCGATCGGCGAAGGCGCTGCGGAACACGCCCTCGGAGAGCACCGCCACGGGCCGGTCCGGGGTGTTGTTCCGGTCGAGTTTCAGGTCCAGGTCCACCACCGCCAGGCTGATGCGGACGGGGTTGCGCTGCACGCGCGTGTACGGCGATGAGGTGAGCAGGATCGTGCTGCGCGCGCTGTCGAGCCCGATGGTATCGATGCTGCCGACGAACTTGAAATGTACCGGATCGATATTATTGACGATGGGATGGGTGCTGCGCGGGACCACCACGGGCTCGAAGGGGAACGGCCGCGTTTCCAGTTTGCGCTGGTTGCCGTACTTGTCGCCGTAGAACTGGATGGGTGCGCATTGCGCATCGAGCAGAAGGTCCTTGTTCAGCCGGGTGCCGTAGGCGAAGAAGAGCTTGTCCAGCCCCAGATCAAGCGGTGTGGCGATGGAGTATTGCCGGGTGCGCAAGCTGTCGAGGTGCGCGTTCATGGCGTCCACGGCCCAGAGCACACGACCGCCGTTCATGATGAACTGGTCGATGATGTACGCATCCTTGTCGCTGAACGCGCTGTCCGGTTTGGGCACGATCAGGGCTTCGAACTTGTTGGCACGGTAGCGTCCGCCCTCCACCTTGTCGCTCAAGGCGCTGATGCGGCCATCGATGCGTACGCGGCTCACCTCGTACTGCTCGCTCAGCGCGGTTCCGATGTCCTTCACGCTCAACTCGTCCAGACAGCCGTTACTGGCGAGGATGGCCACACGCGGCCGGTGATCGGAAACGATCTTGCGGATGGCGCTGGCCACCTCGTACTCCAGGTTGTTGATGCTGCGGTTCACCATGCCCGCATCGGGGGTGCGGAATTGCGTGCGCAGCAGTTGCAACGGTTGCTGGCGGCCCCTGTAGTTGAGCATGGCGCAGGGCCACACGATGCGTTCGCTCGCCGCGCCCTTGTCCTCCGTGCGGATGCTGGTGTACTCCAGCTTCTCCTCCTGCAACTTGGCGTAGTTCGCCAAGCGCGACTTCTCGTCGGGCGCCGCGCTGGGATCGGTGAAGGTGTACTGCAGCATCTCCGGGTTGTGTACCCGCATCTCGTCCAGCAGCTCGCGGGTGGCCTCGCCCAGCTTGCGCAGGTCGGCGGGCAGTTCACCGGCCAGGTACACCTGCAGGTAAACCACGTCCTTCAGGCTGTCCATCAGGTCGCAAGTGGCCGGTGTGAGCGTGAAGCGCTTCTCGCTGGTCAGGTCGGCGCGCACCCGGGCGAACGAGCTGATGAAGAGCACGAGCAGTACGCAGCCGATACCCAACAACAGGGACAACAGGTCGCGGGAGCGTGGGCTGCTTCTCATGGTCCGGTCAGTGGATCACCATTTTCTGCTCTGTACCACCGTGCGCGTCAGCAACAGGAAAACAACGATCACCCCGCCGAAGTAGAGCACGTCGCGCAGGTCGACCACACCACGGCTCATGCTGGCGTAATGCTGCTGGATGCCGATGTTCTTGAGCGGTCCTTCCAGCCCGCCCACGGCGTCGAACGAGGCCAGCAGCTCGAAGCCCATGAAGAGGCCGAAGCAGAGGACGGCGGCGATCAGGAAGGCCACGATCTGGTTGTCGGTGAGGGTGGAGGCGAACACGCCGATGGCCGTGAAGCAGGCGGCCAGGAAGAAGAGCCCGAGGTAGCTGCCCCAAGTGCCGCCCGCATCGATGTTCCAGGTGGGCACGGCCAGCTGGCCAACACTCCAATAATACACCAAGGTTGGTATCAGCGCCAGCAGCACCAGCAGGACGGCGGCAGTGTACTTGCCCAGAACGAGGGTGAACTCGCTGATGGGCTTGGTGAGCAGCAGTTCCAGCGTACCGGTGCGCCGTTCCTCGCTGAAGCTGCGCATGGTGATGGCGGGCACCAGGAAGAGGAAGACCCACGGGGCCAGGAAGAACAGGGGGCCGAGGTCGGCGTAGCCCAGGTCCAGGATGTTGTCGGGGAACACCCACAGGAACAGCCCGGTGATGAGCAGGAAGACCACGATGACCACGTGGCCGATGAGCGACCCGAGGAAGCCACGGATCTCTTTGCGGAGGAGCGCACGCATCGGTTGCGGCGACCAAGGTAGGGGCGTGCAGGTACCGGGCCGTACACAACGAGGAACGGCTGTCCACCGGTGGTCGTTGGCACAGGGATCTCTCGTGCGCCGATGGTCCATTGCCGAACGGCACATGCGTACACGGACCCCTGGGCTCAGAACTCCACCATCGTCCTCCTGCGCTTGCGCACCGGCTTCTTGGGGATGTGGCCCAGGTCGGTCTCGCAATAGTTCTTGCGGATGAAGACGGCGTCCTTGTCCTTCAATGCGGCGCAGGCGCTGAAATCGGCGCAGGCCTTCTCCTTGTTCTTGAGGTGGTAGTAACAATCGCCCCGGTAGTAATAAGCGTCGGCCAAGTTGTTGGTGTCCGTGGCGAGCACCTCGGAGAACTTCACGATGGCCTCTTCGTAGCGCAGGCTCTCGTACAGGAGGATGGCCATGCTCATCACACCACCGGGGATGGTGGGCTTCAGGGCCAAAGCATCCGCGATCTGGGCCAGACCGATCTCGTCCTGGTGCAGTTCGCCGTTGGCAACACCCGCCAGGTAGAGCGCGTCGGCGTGCTGGGGATCCAGTTTCACGGCACGTTCGGCGTCCTTGCGCGCGCCCTCCACATTGTCGCCCAGGTACAGCAGGCAGGCGCGGTTGTAATAGCCATCGGGGTCGTCCGGCGCCAGTTCGATCGCCATTTCGCAATCCTTCAGCGCGGTCTTCAGCATGCCCTTGCTGATGCGCAGGGCCGAGCGGCTGATGTACAGGCGCGCGTTGCTGGGGTCCAGTTGCTCGCTCCTGTTGTAGTCGTCCAGCGCCTCATCCACCTCGTCCTTCCGCTGGTGCAGGTCGCCTCTCAATTTGTACGCGCGGGCATCGGCGGGGTCATGGACAATGGCACGCTGCACACTGGCCATGGCACTGTCCAGCAGCCCGGCGTTGGCCGCGGCCAGGGCGACATCGTACGGATGCTGGGCACGCACGGCCACACTCAGCGACAGTGCGGCGACGAAGGGCAGGAGGGATGTTCTCATTCGCAAGTCACGTCGAAGCACGGAGGGGCCTCCGAGCGGACGCACAAAGATGATCCCCCTCAGCGAACGCTGTCCATGGCGTGCTCGCGCACGGTGGTCCAGGCTTCGGCACGCGCGGCGAAAAGTCCTTTCACCACAGGCCAAACGTCGGCGAAAACGTCGGATGCCCTATAGGCATCCAGTGCTTCGGGGCCGTCCCATTCGCTGTATGTGAAGAAGACACGCGGATCATCCGTACCATGCAGCAGTTCCAAGCGGCGGCAACCCGGGAACGCGATGATGCGGTGACGCCAGCCCTCGAACAACTCTTGGAAAGCCTCCACCTCGTCCGGGCGGAAGGTCATCTTCACCAAGCGGACGATCATCCGTTGGCCGCGTTGCGGAGCATGCCGGTAAGTTCCACCCGCACGGGATCGGCCACGCGCAATCCCAGGAGCTGGGCCGCGCCGCCACCTCCGCCGGTCACGCCCTTGTTCACCGCGATCTCCAGGAAGCCCGTGGCACCGAAAAAGGCCACGCGCTCACCGGAGGGCACATCGCCGTACGAGTTGCTGATGGTGGTGATGTCGTGCGCGGTGCGACCGAACGTGATCCGGAAAGTGTGCGCTTTCACCAGTTCGTTGAAGTGGGCGCGGGTGATATTGGTCACCACATTTCCGTAGGAATCGATGTGGATCACCACTCCCTTGATCGCATCGGCGAGCACCGAAGGGCGGAAGCTGAGCTGCTCGCGCGTGCTGGTGACCTTGCGGCCGATGGTCTCCGGTGCGCCTCCGCGCGCCAGGTGGCAGGCGGCCTTCACGAACACGCTCTTGATGGGGAAGGCCGTATGGCCCGGGTCGCTCATGATGGTCAACTCGAAGGCCTCATTGGGCTTGCCATCGAAGAGCAGGGAGAAGATCCCGTTGTCCGCACCGATGAAATAGTGGCCCATGTGGCGCACCACGAGGTGCGGCGTATGTCCATCGGCCTCGCTGTTCACCCCGATGATGTGAATGGTGCCCACGGGGAACTCGGCCCAGGCATTGCGCAGGGTGAAGGCCGCGTGCATGTTGTCGAAGGGCGTGATCTGATGGCTGATGTCCACGATGTGCGCATCGGCGAACTGGCTCAGGATCGAACCCTTCACGGCGCCCACATAATGATCGCGCAGGCCCATATCGGAGGTGAGGGTGATGATGGGCATGGCGGCGCGAGAGCGGGCGAGCGAAGAAAACGGGCGCACTACCTTCGGCCGGTCGGAAAACCGCCGACGGATCAACAGTCCGTTGTTGAAGATCGATCCTGCTGCTTGAGCGAACGCACCATCCACATCACCCATACGGATCCGCGCACGGTGTACGGTCCCAACGACCAGCACTTGCGGATCATCCGCGAGCACTTCCCCAAGCTCAACATCACCGCGCGTGGCGATACGGTGCGCGTGGTGGGCCCGCCGAACGATGTGGACCTGTTCGCGGAGCGCTTCGCGCAACTGGTGGAGCACGTGGCCCGCTATCAGGATCTGCCGCGCAAAGTGCTGGACGACATCATGGGCACGGGCGATGGTGGGCAGATGGACGAACCGGACGTGCTGGTGCATGGCAACGCGGGCCTGCGGGTGAAAGCCCGCACGAAGAACCAGCAGCGCATGGTGGAGGCCATCGGCACCAACGACATGCTCTTCGCCATCGGTCCGGCCGGGACCGGCAAAACATACACGGCCGTGGCCTTGGCGGTGCGGGCGCTGCGCGATCGACAAGTGCGGCGCATCATCCTTACGCGCCCGGCCGTGGAAGCGGGGGAGAGCCTCGGCTTCCTGCCGGGCGATCTGCGCGAGAAGCTCGATCCCTACCTGCAGCCGCTGTACGACGCGCTCAAGGATATGATCCCGCCCGGTCGCCTTTCCGAGCACATTGAGAACGGGATCATCCAGATCGCCCCGCTGGCTTTCATGCGCGGGCGCACGCTC
>JAFDZE010000029.1:15439-15656 GCA_018267155.1 Bacteroidota bacterium
AAGATGTTCCTCACCCGCATGGGCCGCAGCGCCAAGTTCGTCATCACCGGTGATGTCACCCAGGTGGACCTGCCACGCAACCAGCGCAGCGGCCTGCACCCCGTGGCCGAGCGGCTGCGTGGGGTAGAGGGCATCGCCGTCATCGACCTGGACGAGAAGGACGTGATCCGCCACGAACTCGTCACGCGGGTGCTATCGGCCTTCAAGGACATCGAAG
>JAFDZE010000002.1 GCA_018267155.1 Bacteroidota bacterium
GCAAGCCGCCATGAAGGACTGCCTGGCGGATCCCGACGCCACTTACCTGATGGGTCAGCCTCTCTGATCGCCCCGACGGCAGATCCCCTTCCTACGGTATCGTCCATCCGGTTCCCAGCCGTCGGATGGGGCTGTGAACACCTCATGCGACAGCCCCCGACCCCCAGTACCTTTGCCCGGCGCGCTGCGCGGATCACCGATGGGCCTTCACGAGCAATACGACCTGGTCGTTGTCGGTGCCGGGCACGCAGGCTGCGAGGCGGCAGCGGCAGCGGCCAACCTGGGCAGTCGCGTGCTGCTCGTCACCATGAACATGGGGGTCATCGGCCAGATGAGCTGCAACCCGGCCATGGGGGGAGTGGCCAAAGGCCAGATCGTGCGCGAGATCGATGCCCTCGGGGGCTACAGCGGCATTGTGAGCGATCGGAGCATGGTGCAGTTCCGCATGCTCAACCGCAGCAAGGGTCCCGCCATGTGGAGCCCGCGCACCCAGAACGACCGCGACCTCTTCGCCCGCGAATGGCGCCGCATGTTGGAGCGCACACCCAACGTTCATTTCCTGCAGGACACCGTGGTGCGCGTGGAGGTGGACGATCGAACCAACGAAGTGCGCGGTGTGATCACAGGGATCGGTGTCCGCATACCGTGCCGGGCTGTAGTGCTCACCAGCGGCACCTTCATGAACGGGGTGATGCACATCGGGGAGAAACAGTTCGGGGGTGGCCGGGCCGGGGAGAAAGCCAGCCACGGCCTGACTGAACAACTGGTGGAACTGGGCTTTGAGGCAGGCCGCATGAAGACCGGCACGCCACCCCGCGTGGATGGCCGCAGTATCGACTACACCTTGCTGGAAGAACAGCCAGGGGACGAGCAGCCGGGCAAGTTCAGCTACTTGCCCAGCACAGCACCACCCCTGCGACAACTCAGCTGCTGGATCACGTGGACCAATGCCGATGTGCATGACACGCTTCGCAGCGGCTTCGACCGCAGTCCCATGTTCAACGGGCGGATCCGAGGACGCGGACCGCGGTACTGCCCCAGCATCGAGGACAAGATCGATCGCTTTGCCGAGAAGGATCGTCACCAGATCTTCGTGGAGCCTGAGGGCTGGGACACCGTCGAGACCTATATCAACGGATTCAGCACAAGCCTGCCCGAAGAGGTGCAACTGGCGGCCCTGCGCCTGCTCCCCGGATTCCAGCACGCACGCATGTTCCGCCCCGGATATGCGGTGGAATACGACTACTTCCCTCCTACCCAGCTCAGGCCAACCATGGAGACCAAGTTGGTTTCCGGGCTCTATTTCGCCGGGCAGATCAATGGCACAACAGGATACGAAGAGGCCGCCTGCCAGGGCTTGATGGCCGGGATCAACGCGCACCAGCAGCTAACTGAAAAAGCCCCGTTCATCCTGGGTCGTGATGAGGCCTATATCGGGGTCCTTATCGACGACCTGATCACCAAGGGAACCGAGGAGCCCTATCGCATGTTCACGAGCCGAGCGGAATTCCGCATCCTGCTCCGTCAAGACAATGCGGACCTGCGGTTGACGGAACGGTCGCACAACATGGGCCTGGCCACCGATGAGCGCATGCGACGGATGCAAGCGAAACGAAACGCCACGTCAGAATTATCAGCAATCCTGGATACCGAGAATATCACACCAGAAGTGGCGAATCCCGTGATCGTTCCACGTGGAACAGCGGCCATTCGCCAACGCACAAAACTGCGCGACCTTTTGCTTCGGCCTCAGCTCAGCTATGCAGATATAGAAACGCTTTCCTCCGCGCTCGCACAGGGCTCAAGGCAACTCGGGGACCTGAGAACGGAGGCGATTGAACAGGTAGAGATCGGGGCGAAATACGACGGCTATATCGAAAAGGAGCGCCTGGCTGCAGATAAACTCAGCCGCCTGGAGGACATCCCACTAGCAGAAGGAACGGATTACACCGACATTCCCTCTCTCTCTTTTGAAGCGCGGGAGAAACTGTCCCAGGTGCGTCCCCGCACGCTGGGCCAGGCCTCTCGCATCAGCGGCGTTTCTCCTGCCGACCTGAGCGTACTCCTTGTATACCTCGGTCGTTGAAGGCCATTGCCGACAGCAACGAACACTAGGACCTACCTTCCTGTTTCCCTGCGTTTGCGTGATTGTTCCACGTGGAACGTCACGGCACGTCCGCGCTCGTTTTGAACTCGTTTCAGGCGTCACACTGGCATAGTGCCACAGGACAAACCGCGCTACCCACCCCCCACAAGCCACGGCAAGAGACCGCCCTGGGCCGAATGGCCCCTCCTCGCATCTTGCGAATTTGACCCGGCCCTGTCCGGCAATAGAACAAGAGCGCTTGCCGAGATCCAGAAAAACCTCAACGAAGGAGGCTTCAAAAGCCAAGCCTCGCGTTCCATTTGAAACCAGCCTATTAATTGGGCGATGAAATTGGGGGACACACAGAACAGGCCGACAAGCATTCGGACTTTCGCCGCACAGCTGGTTCACCGTCCGACCCGATCAAACCAAGGGAAGACTACATTTAGGGAACGGTCCGCTAGTGCCGCCACTGATGGGTCACACTCGCGTCCACCCGCACCTTAAGAATGGATCGTTCCACGTGGAACGCAATGTCGAACCGGCAAACTGAAGGAACACCGAAATTAAGCCGCTCAACCTATTTTAGACTCCCGAACCCATCCAGCGGCAACCCGATGGTCCAGAAATTGACAGCAAGGATGGCCATCCCTTTAACCGCGGACCAACCCGCAGGATTTCCACTATCCAGGGCCTGAGCCTTTCCCCCAGTGTACCGTCGCTGCCAGACCGATCGTTCCACGTGGAACGAACCACAGGCGGGGAACCAAGAACTGGACGATGAGCTGCTGACGTGCTTCTCCAACAATTCCACCTGAAGCAAACATTGTCAGGTAGATGACCGGTGGAGCGAGCAAGCAGAGTAGTTGCCCACATCGATTTCCACAGTCGCAGCACCTGACGAGAAAGGCAATAGGTCGCTTAAAAATAGTGGTGACGCCATTACGAGCGGTGCAGCCAATGATCCCTCCGTATTCTTGCGCTCCACCAACACCGATCGTTCCACGTGGAACAGCCGTACCTGGAATCCGTTGACCACTGCACCGTTTGTGGGGGAGGCGATTGGCTTCCACACCTTGTCGCCAAGGATCACACCCTCTCGCAAGAACTTTTTCCGCTCACACGATGCGCCCAGTGCGGATTCTGTTGCACGAATCCCCGACCGGGTCCACCGCACATTGGCCGATACTACGATTCACCCCACTACATTTCCCATACGAACGCTGCAAGAGGCCTGCAGAATAAGCTCTATCAGTGGGCCCGACGCCGTGCCATCCACGGTAAGCATCGGCTGATCGCCCGTTACCGGTCCAATGGCAAAGTGTTGGATGTTGGATGCGGTACGGGCGAGTTCCTGCGTCACCTGAAAAGTCGCGGCTATTTGACGATGGGGGTGGAGCCCAACTTGGGCGCCCGAGAACAAGCGATTGCCGGACACTCGCTCGAGGTGTTCCCCAGGCTTGAGGATATTCCTGCCGCGGAACAATTCCAGATCGCAACCTTCTGGCATGTCCTGGAGCATTTGCATGATCCAAGGTTCGCGCTGAAACAGGTGTATGCCCGCATGGCAAAGGGAGGGCTCTTGCTGATCGCTGTACCCGACCGAGAAAGCTGGGATGCAGACCATTATCAGTCGACCTGGGCCGCCTACGACGTTCCGCGGCACCTGAGCCACTTCCGACGACAAGACCTTCAACGCGTCCTGATCGAACACGGATTTGAACTTGTGTCTATTCGGCCCATGTGGTTTGATGCCCCCTATGTCGCGATGCTCAGTGAGCGCTATCGCGGGTCCGGACCCCTTGGCGCACTCCTTCGGGGCCTATTCATTGGTGCCGTTTCCAACTTGGCCTCTCTTATCACTTGGCGCCCGACCAGCAGCACACTTTACGTTGCGAAAAAGGCATAGGCTCTACAAGGCCATTTCCTTGCCCCACAGGCCATTCAGCCCGTTCCGTGGGGTTCTGGGTGCTCATGCTTACGTTCGTTCAATAGGGGGTGTTTCTGGCCGTTGTTTGAATTTGGCCGTATTCAACTGATAATCAATGTATTATGTTTTTATAAAATGGTCGGGACCAACTTTTCGGCTGGACCGGAAGCCCCGTCGGCCTTAAGCCTCACACCAAGCCCCAATCGGCTGAACGGGTACCGATACCTTTGCGGCCCTTTTCTGAACCCATGCCAACCATCGCATTACCCTCCCGCGTCGCCGAGCAACTCAAAGCCTGGAATATCTCCGCGGAAAGTTCCGGCGTCTCCACTGGCTCCACATGGCTACCGGGTGAAGGTGAGCCCATTACTTCCGTGTCCCCCGTGGATGGCGCTGTGATCGGTACCGTTCGTGGCGTATCCAAAAAAGAGTATGAGCGTGTGATCACGACCGCACAAAAGGGGTTCGATGAGTGGCGAACCTGGCCCGCTCCCAAGCGCGGCGAGGTGGTGCGGCAGCTCGCAGATGCGCTGCGCGAACACAAGGCGGCATTGGGGAAGCTGGTGAGCTACGAGATGGGGAAAAGCTACCAGGAAGGGCTGGGTGAGGTACAGGAGATGATAGATATCTGCGATTTCGCCGTCGGGCTTTCTCGGCAATTGCACGGCCTGACCATGCACAGCGAGCGGCCTGACCACCGCATGTATGAACAGTGGCATCCGCTCGGCATCACCGGTATCATCACCGCGTTCAACTTCCCTGTGGCTGTTTGGAGCTGGAACAGCGCCCTGGCGTGGATCTGCGGTGATGTCTGCGTTTGGAAACCCAGTGAAAAAACCCCGATCTGCGGTGTCGTGTGCCAGCGGATCACGGCCGAGGTCTTCCGCCGCAACGGTGTGCCCGAAGGCGTGAGCACGCTGGTATGCGGTGGTCGCGAAATCGGTGAACAGCTCGCGAATGACCCACGTGTTCCGCTTGTGAGCGCCACCGGAAGTACCCGTATGGGCAAGGCCGTGGGTGCAGCTCTGGGTGCCCGTCTCGGCAGGGCTCTCCTGGAACTGGGAGGCAACAACGCGATCATCATTTCTGACAAGGCCGACCTCGATATCGCCCTGCGCGCTTCGCTCTTCGGCGCAGTGGGAACCGCCGGCCAGCGCTGCACCACTACACGACGCCTCATCATCCACGAGTCGGTCTACGACCTGATGAAACAGAAGCTGGTGAAGGCATACGGCCAACTGCGGATCGGTGATCCCCTGGACGAGAAGAACCACGTGGGGCCCCTGATCGACACGGATGCCGTTGTGGCGTACCAGAAGGCGCTCGTAGCGGCCAAGGAGCAGGGGGGGAGCCTCGCCGTTGAGGGCGGCTCCATGACCGGACCCGGGTACGAGAGCGGATGCTATGTGAGACCGGCCGTGGTGGAGGCCAGGCCCGAAATGGCGATCACCCAGGAAGAGACCTTCGCACCTATCCTGTACCTGCTGAAATATACCGGCGGCGTGGAAAACGCCATCGCCATCCAGAACGGCGTGAAACAGGGTCTCTCCTCCAGCATCATGACCAATGACATGCGGGAAAGCGAACGCTTCCTGAGCGCCGTCGGCAGCGATTGCGGTATCGCCAACGTGAACATCGGCACCAGCGGGGCGGAGATCGGCGGGGCCTTCGGTGGCGAAAAGGAAACCGGTGGTGGCCGTGAGAGTGGCAGCGACGCATGGAAGAACTACATGCGCCGCCAGACCAACACGATCAACTACGGCTCGTCGTTGCCACTGGCCCAAGGGATCAAATTCGACCTCTGACCTGAAGCGCACCACACGGGAACGAACCGGGGCCACCATGCGCCGCACCTCTTTCTTCGCTCTTCCGGTCGTCGTACTCATGGCCTGCACCAACCAACCGGTCCACCAGGCCGCATGGACGTTGCGTGAAGGGCCCTGGCACATTGAACTGGACCTGCGCACGGACACGGACGATCAAGCCGTGCGCCTTCCCTTCGTGTTCGATCTGCATTCTGACAGCGGTGCCTGGTCCATGGTCATTCATAACGGGGCAGAGGCCATCCGGGTGGATGATGTGACCGCCTCTCCCGACAGTTTCTACGCGCGGCCACCTTTGTTCGACCCCTACCTCGCCGGGAGGCCGTTGTCGGACAGCGTGATCACCGGTTACTGGTACAATCCACTTCGCGGCGCGGAATATCGCGTCCCGTTCATCGCCCGGGCGGGGGTATCACCACGCTTCTCCGGATCAGCCGTGCCGGGACCGGATCCCTCGGGCGACTGGGCTTGTCGTTTCATGCCCGGTTCACCGGACGAATATGCCGCCTTGGGGATCTTCGAACGGAAGGACGGCATCGTGACCGGCACCTTCGCCACGGAAACCGGCGACTATCGCTTCCTGGAGGGTGTATCCACCGGGGATTCGCTGTTCCTCTCCGCCTTCGACGGCTCGCATGCCTACCTCTTCGCCGCATCCTATCATGGCGATTCGCTTGTTGGTCAGTTCCGCAGCGGCACCCATTCCAATGAGCGCTGGGTAGCCTCCCGTCATGCGGGTTTCCAACTCCGCAACCCCGATTCGCTCACTTTCCTGAAACCGGGTCACAGTGTGCTCGACTTGTTGCTTCCGGACTTGGACGGGCATCCGGTCTCACCGGGCCATGAACGCTTTTTTGGCCATGTACGCATCGTACAGTTGATGGGCAGCTGGTGTGCCAACTGCATGGATGAGACCGCGCTGCTGAATGACCTGTACGGACGCTATCACCCCAAGGGACTGGATGTGATCGCCGTTGGATTCGAGAAACACCCGGATCCCACAAAGGCCCGCGAGGCCTTGCAGCGATACAAGGAGCGCCTGGGTTTGCGGTACGATGTGCTGTACGGCGGCCAGGCGGGCCAGCAAACGACCGCAGCACAGCTGCCCTTCCTGGAACGTCTGGTGAGCTACCCCACGCTCATCATCATCGACCGTGCCGGCAACGTACGCCGGATCAATACCGGCTTCTATGGTCCCGGTACCGGCAAGCACCATGCGTTGTTCAAGCGCGAACTGACCGCCTTCCTGGAGGGCCTGCTGGCCGAATCCGGTCCAACGACGGTCGCCACCCGTTAGAGCGGGCATGCGGGGGCATGCGCCCACCTCCGCCGTTCGTGCATCATTCCTTCGGGATCGGCCTGTCCACCACAATGCGCTGCTCGCGACCGGCCAATTCCCAAGCCGTGTAAAAGACGAGCCGGGCCCGCTGCTGGAGCAGGTCGAAGCGGATCTTGTCCACCTCGTCGCCCGGCTGGTGGTAGTCCTCATGCACACCGCTGAAGTAGAAGATCACCGGTACACCGTGCTTGGCGAAATTATAGTGGTCGCTACGGTAGTAAAATCGATTGGGGTCGTCAGCGGCATTAAAGGTGTTGTCCAGTTCGAGGTGGGTGTACGTGGCGTTCGCGGCTTCGTTGATCCGGTGCAATTCGGTGCTCAGGCGGTCACTGCCGATGATGTACACGTACGGTGCACCATGCGCGTGGGCACTATCCGTTCGACCGATCATGTCGATGTTCAGATCGGCCACCGTGCTCTCCAACGGGAAGACCGGATGCTCGCTGTACCATTCGCTGCCCAGCAGGCCCTTCTCCTCCCCACTGACGGGCATGAAGAGCACGCTGCGCCGCGGACCGTGCCCATCGCGCTTTGCTTGGGCGAACGCCTCGGCCATTTCCAGAACGGCCACCGTTCCCGAGCCATCATCATCCGCGCCATTGTACACATCCTCGTGGTCCGTGCCAATATGGTCGTAGTGCGCCGTTACCACAACCAGTTCGTCCTTCTTGTCGCTGCCTTCCACATAACCCAGGACATTCTCCCCTTGCAGACGTTGTTCGTTGGGTACGAACCGCGCGGCGAATGAGCAGGGCAACGTTCGGGGGGGCTTCTGTGCGGAACGCAGTGCCTTCTTCCACGTCATGCGGCCCGTTCGCAGCATCCGCTCGGCTGTGGCCTTGTCCAGGATGATCGTCTGTATCCCGGTCCGGGCAGGTGCGGCCTCGGCTTTCTCCTCCACCAATCTCATCCGGGGTTGGGTGATGTAATGTGCGAACTGCCTCATCATCTCCCGCGTGTCCGGACTGGCGATCAGCAACACCCGGGCACCTGCCTGTTCGGCCATAGCGGCCAGGCGTGTGATCCGCTGAAAAAGTTCTCGCGAGGGCCGGTCCGTAGCGGTGGTTCCGGATCCTTTGTCCAGCACGAGCACTGTTCCGCCCCGGGCATCCGGACCGGGATCTTGATCACCCATACCCGCGAAAACCACCTTGTCCGTGGAATAGTCCTCGCGCAGCCGCTCGCTCAGGTAGAAAAACTCCTGCATGAAGCCGATGGGAGTCCCATTCACGATGAGCGAGAGTCCGCCAGGGCGTGTCAATTCAAGCGGGAAGGGTTGCTCGTATCCGTTGATCAGGCCTTTCTCCTCGGCATCCGGTACCGGTGGGATACCGTAAGATACAAATTGTTCCCGGATGTAACTGGCCGCCATCTTCTGGCCTTGCGCACCGGTCTCCCGACCTTCATAGGCATCACTGGCCAGCACTTCCAGGTGCTTTCGCAGGTCCTCCTGTGTGATCGTGTTGCCGTACTTCAGCCGGATGCTGTCCACCTGGGCAGACAGCATGCATGGTGCACAGATGCAGATCCCGACGAACGAGCGCAGCATGTATCCCATGGGTCCTGTTCAGGAGCGACGAACTGGCTGCGGTTCGATCTTGTCCACGCGACGCTGGTGCCGACCGCCCTCGAAATGCGCCCTAAGGAACACGTCCACGATACGCAGGGCCAAGGCTTCATCCACGAATCGTGCGGGCAGGGCCAGCACGTTGGCATCGTTATGCTCACGGGCCAATTTGGCCACGTCCTCGTTCCACGCGATGGCCGATCGCACGTTGTGATGCTTGTTGGCCGTGATGTTCACACCATTGGCACTGCCGCAGATCACGATGCCCAGATCCGCCGAGCCGCTTTCCACATCGCTCGCCACCGCATGCGCGTAGTCCGGGTAGTCCGTGCTGTCCGAACTGTGCGTTCCTTGATCATGTACGTCGATCCCTTGGCTCTTCAAGTGGCCGATAACCACCTCCTTCAATCCGTAACCGGCATGATCACCTCCGATGCTGATGCGCATGTGTTTAGCCGCCAAGGGGTTCAATTTCCAGCGATGCACCAAAGGTAGAAGCATCACCCTTTCCACCGTGCGATCGTGAACAGCCCATTCCACTTGTTAACAATGGGCGGCAACTTTCCCCTTATCAACACACCATCCCCATCCCTTGATCCTTTTCACCGGAACTCCAAACCGACTTGTTGTTCTTCTGCCAACAGGGATCGAACGATCCGACCTTGCCGGAACCGGAACGATGATCCAACGATCACCCGCATCCCAACGATCCAACGATCGTTCATTCCGATGGAGCAACCCGTAACTGTCCAAGGATGGCCGTTGCTCAACCGGTTCACCGGATGTTGGCAACCCGTGGGCTATTTTTGAAAACTCGGAATGTCAAGTGGACACGCCATGGATCATCAACCGATCCAACAGCACATATTACAACATCAGATCTTTTTGAAAAAAAAGAGAATACAAATACTTTGTTCGTTCGTGTGTGTGACGGGCCTGTGCATGGGGCAGAACGGCTTCACGCAGTACCGGTACCCGAACGGACAAGTGAGCAGCGAGGGCCACTTGGTCAATGGCACTCCCGAGGGCTATTGGAAGAGCTGGTACGAGAACGGGGTGATCAAGAGCGAAGGGAACCGGACCTCCTCTTTGTTGGACAGCACATGGAAGTTCTATGATGAGTCAGGGAAGCTGACCACGGAGATCGCCTATGCGGGCGGCAAGAAGAACGGTCTGACACGCAAATTCGGTGAGGATGGGTCTTTGGTGAGTGAAGAACCGTTCGTGAACGACGTGAAGGAAGGGGAGGCACGGACCTACTATCCGAACGGCGCGTTGCATGAGCGGAGTTCCTTCAAGCAGGGCGTAGAGGATGGCAAGGCGTACGAATACGCCACTGATGGACGGATCATCACCATTTACGATCATCGGGCGGGCATGCTGCGCTCCAAGGAGACACTGAACCGGTTCGACGAACAAGGCTGGAAACAAGGTTTCTGGCGCGAGTACTGGCCCAATGGCAAGCCCAAGTTGGAGGGGAGGTACGTGGACGACAAGCGCCAGGGGATCTTCAAGGAGTACGATGTGAATGGTGCGCTGAAGACCATGGAGAAGTTCGATCAGGATGAGATCATGAAAGATGCTGAGGAGGTCAAGATGCTGGCCATCAAGAACACCTATCATTCCTCAGGGAAGGTGGCCAGCATCGGCAGCTATTCCAAGGACGGCAAGAAGGAGGGTCTGTTCAGGAATTTCGGTGAGGATGGGAAGCCAACGACCGCGGCCATTTACCAGTCCGGACAAAAGATGAGCGAGGGTGCTGTGAATGACGTGGGTGCCCTGCAAGGCAACTGGACCGAATACTATGGCAGCGGGGAGAAACGGGCCGAGGGCGGATACAAGGATGGTAAGAAGGATGGCCCGTGGACATTCTACCACAGGACCGGGGAAGTGGAGCAGCGCGGCAACTATCTGAATGGTTTGCCTCAAGGTGAGTGGGTCTGGTTTTTTCCCTCTGGAGCGCGGCATCGCGAGGAACACTACCGCAAGGGCAAGGAGGATGGGGCATCGGTGGAATACGACAGCACAGGGGCGGTGATCACCCAAGGCGAGTACATCGACGGGCTGAAGGATGGTCCATGGATCTACCACGTGGGCGACCACACGGAGACCGGAGCATACAAGGATGGTTTGCGCGATGGCGAATGGAAACACATGTACGGGAATGGAAAGCGCGCTTTCGTGGGACGCTACGTGAACGGTGAGCCCGCCGGCAAACACCGCTGGTGGTGGCCGAACGGACAACTCATGATGGAAGGCAAGTACGTGGCGGGCCTGGCCAGCGGCGACTTCGATCAGTACGATGAACTGGGTCGCCCGGTGATCACCATCCGGTACCGCGCCGGTGCCGAGATGAAGTTGGATGACGCCCAATTGCCCCCTCCGTACGAGCCCGGTGGGCCTACCGATTGATCGCGCAGCACTGCGGGTACGTAAGTTAGAGCCGTGGCGGAAACCAACGGGACAGGATCGCTCATCAGTCAGGGCACGGAGCTGGCAAGCGCCTACTTGGACCTGAAGAACCAGTACGATCTGCTGGTCCGGAAGAATCTTGCCGGGGTGTTCCGCACCACCGTGCAAGGTCGATTCGTGGAGTGCAACGACGCCATGGCCCGTATGCTCGGGTACAAGGACCGTGAGGCCCTGATGTCCGTCCATGCAGGCGACCTTTATGTGGAGGCCGATGCTCGCCAACGCTTCCTGGATGATCTGCGGAAACACGGGCAGCTGGTGAATTACGAGATCGCGCTGAAGAGGATCGATGGTCGCACGGTGCATGTGCTGGAGAACGTATTCCTGAATGAACAGGCCGACCGATCCACCACGATCGACGGCACGCTCATCGACATCACGGCCATCCGTCAGGGCGAATTGGAACAACGTGCGCTGCTGAACAACTACAGACAGTTGATGGATCGCGTGCGTGACGCCATTCTCATCGTGCGCGATGATCGGGTGTTGTACGCGAACCCGTCCGCCGAGGCATTGGTGTCCGAACACGAATGGCTAGGACGATCTTTCATCGAACGCTTGCACGTGGATGATCGGGCCACGGTACAAGAGGCGATCGATCTCCATGGATCGGGGTCATCATCCGGGATCATCGATGTGCGCGTGGATGCGGGAAGCGGTACTTGGCGCGATATGTTGCTGAGCGCGGCGGTCCTGCAACACGAGGGGGGTATCGCCACGCAGGTGACCCTGCAGGATGTGGGCCTGCACCGCTCGCTGGTACACGAACGCAGCCGCGCCCGTATGGCCGAAGAGGTGAATGAGATCCTCCGTCAGGAGATCATCGAGCACCGCCGCACCCAAGAAGCCTTGCGCCAAAGCCGGAGGTTCGCGCGGAGTCTGGTGGACAGCTCCTTGGATACCATCATCGCGGTGGATCAGCAGGGGCGCATCACCGAATTCAATCCGGCCGCCGCCATCAAATTCGGTTATGATGCCGATGAGGTGATGGGGCAACGCACGGACATGTTGTACGCGGATGAGGCGGAATACAAACGCGTTCAACAGGAGATGAACGCGCATGGCGCATTCGCCGGGGAGGTCATCAACATCACGCGCGACGGTCGGGCGTTCACGTGCTTCCTGGTCAGCAGTCGCCTCTACGATGAGGATGGCAAGCTGCTCGGCACCATGGGCGTGGGCCGCGACATCACACAGATCAAACGCGATCAGGAGGCATTACGTGCGAGCGAGGAGCGGTACAGGGATCTTTTCGAGAACGCCACGGACCTGATCCAGAGCGTGGATATCGAGGGGGTGTTCCAGTACGCCAATGACACCTGGTGCCGCACCCTCGGGTACACCAAGGAGGAGGTGGGGCAATTGCGGATCGAAAAGATCATCCACCCCGATGACCTGGCGGAGTTCACGCAATGGCGGGTGAAGCTCTTCGCGGGAGAGCAACCGGTGCCGATCACCGTACGATTCCGGGCCAAAGACGGACGCACCGTGATCGTGCAGGGCAGCAGCACCGTGCGTTCGGTCGAGGGGCGCCCCGTGGCGACCCGCAGCATCTTCCGCGACATCACGGCCGAGCAGACCGCGCTTGAGGAGGTGCAAGAACACGAGGCCCAACTGCGCGCCCTTTTCGAGAGCAGCGAACACATGTTCTGGTCGGTGGATCGACGCATCGCCATTACCAGCTTCAATCGCGGTTACGGGGATATGATCGAACGCCTGTACGGTATTCGACCCGAGGTGAACACCGACCCCACCACACCCCGCAAACGCTTCGCCAGCGCGGCCTACCACGCTTTTTGGGAGGAGAAGTACGCCGAGGCGTTCAACGGGAAGGCCATGCGATTCGAGACCGATGTGACCGATCGGGAGGGAAGACGCGTCTGCAACGAGATCTTCCTGAGCCCTGTTTTCGGGATCGATGGCACGGTGGATGAGGTTTTCGGGGTCGGGCACGAGATCACGGAACAGAAGGAGGCCGAGGACCTTGTTCGCGAACAGGCTGCTCGTCTGAAGGCCATCTTCGAGAACAGCGCCAACATGATGATCTGGACGCTTGACCACGATTATCGGATCACGTCCATGAACGAGCATTTCGTTCTCAGCAACGAGCGTGCGATGGGGATCCGGTTCGAGCTGGGCGACAATTTCATCAAGCATCTCATGGACCGTGTTGCGGACAAGCGCTACCAGCCCGTGGTGGACAAGTTCGCCATGGCGCTCAGCGGAAAACCGCAGCAATTCGAGGTGGAATTGAAGAACCACGCCGGCCGTTCGCTCTGGGTGGAGAACTTCCTCAACCCGATCACCCTGGACGGCCAGGTCGTGGAGATCAGCTGCCAGGCTTTCGGTATAACCGACAAGAAGGAGAGCCAGCGCAAATTGCTGGACAGTCTCCATGAAAAGGAGGTGCTCCTCAAGGAGGTACATCATCGGGTGAAGAACAACCTGCAGATCATCTCCAGCATTTTCAACCTGCAGAAGCAGTATGTGGACGACCACCCGCGCACGCTCGAGTTGCTGCGCGACAGCCAGGACCGCATCCGCAGCATGTCCTTCATCCACGAAAGCCTGTACCAGACCAAGAATTTCAGCCATGTGGACCTGGCCGCCTATATCGAGGGTCTCACCAGGAATCTGATGATGAGCTACAGCTTGAACGGGAAAGTTGAACTCGAGCTGGATCTGCGGCCTGTTGAACTCGTGTTGGACCAGGCCATCCCCTGCGGACTCATTCTCAACGAACTCATCGGGAACGCCCTCAAGCACGCCTTTCCCGACGGGGCCGCCGGTCGCATCGCCATTGGCCTGCATGCCGACGGGGACCAGGTGCGGATCCGGGTGACCGATGACGGCCGTGGAATGCCACCGGATTTCGACCATGCGCGCCATGCCAACCTGGGCCTCGAACTGGTGGACACCCTGATCGGGCAACTTGACGGGCATATTGAGCGTAGTAACCCCGCCCCTGGCCGGAGCCAAGGGGTCTCGTATTTGATTACCTTCGGCCGGACCGGCCTGAACAGGAACATTTAAGCCCCCGAGCAATGGCCCAGACGAACGTCCTGGTGGTTGAGGATGAAAGCATCGTAAGCAAGGATATCCAGCATAGCCTGAAGAAGCTGGGATACAACATAGCCGGCGCTGCGAGCAGTGGCGACCAGGCTGTGAAGCTGGCCATCGAGACGATGCCCGACATCATCCTCATGGATATCATGCTCAAGGGCGAGATGAACGGCATCGAGGCCGCCACTCAGATACGCGCCGAGACCAACATCCCGGTCATCTTTCTCACCGCCTATGCGGATGAAAGCACCCTGAACAAGGCCAAGGTGACCCAGCCCTACGGCTACATCATCAAGCCGTTCAAGGAGATCGACATCCACACGTCGATCGAGATGGCCCTGTACAAGCACAAGAAAGAGGCCGAGGTGCTCAAGGAACGCGACCTGCTGTTCAACCTGGTGGAGGGCCAAGCCTCGGGCAAGGACCTGCTGTTCGTGAAGAGCAACAGCCGCTTGGTGAAGCTGCGCACCAGTGATATCTACTTCGTTGAAGCGCTGAAGGATTATGTGGTCATCAATACGCTGAACATGCGCTATACGATCCACAGCACCATGAAGGACATCGAGTCGAAGTTGCCGGAGGCCGAATTCCTGCGCGTTCACCGCTCCTTCATCGTGCGCATCGACAAGATCGTGGCCATTGAACAGCCCAACCTGATCCTGGAGAACGACAAGAAGATCATTCCCATCGGGGGCAGCTACAGGGACGAGTTGGCCAAGCGGCTGAATCTCGTATAGTAGGTTGGTGCGGCGGTTGCCTTTCGCTCCGCCAGGACCGCCTCAGAACAGTTTCCCGGCCCAAGCGATCAACCGCTCATCGTCGAATGGTTTCGCCATGAGTTGTGTGCCGAACGGCATGCCATTGGCGTGCGTGCCCGTGGGCACCGAAATGGCGGGTACGCCGGTGAGGTTGGCCTGCACGGTGAAGATGTCCTGCAGGTACATGGCCACCGGATCGCTGATAGCCCCGTGCGCGAAGGCCGTGACCGGGCACGTAGGCGTCATGATCAGGTCGTACCGCTCGAAGGAGCGGAGCGTGTGTTCGCGGATCAACCTGCGCACACGCATGCCCTGTGCGTAGTACGCATCATAGTAGCCCGCGCTGAGCACGAACGTGCCCAACAGGATGCGGCGCTTCACCTCCGGGCCAAAGCCTTCGCTGCGGCTTTTTCGGTACGTATCATCCACGCCCTGCGCCGTTCTGCTGCGGTGGCCGTAACGGATCCCGTCGAAGCGGGCCAGGTTGCTGCTTGCCTCGGCCGTGGCCAGGATGTAGTAGGTGGGCACCAGAAGGTCCAGCATCGGCAGTTCAATGGGCTCAACCGTATGCCCCTGAGCCTTCAACCGCTCGATGTTCGAGAGCATGTGCGCACGTATCCCGGGGTCAACACCATCGCGCTCCACGCAATCCCGGTACCAGCCGATACGGAGTTTTCCGGTCGTTTCCGCCGGAGGCGGCAGGGGTCGCGCGCTGCTGGTGTTGTCCAGCGGGTCGTGGCCGGCGATGAAGGTGTTGCCGGTGTC
>JAFDZE010000030.1 GCA_018267155.1 Bacteroidota bacterium
GGGTGTTTGCGGCTGCGGCGTTGCTGATGTGGATGCCGATGGTGACGGCGTGTACACCTGCCAGGGCGATCTCTGCGATAACGATCCTTTGAAAACCACTCCAGGCATTTGCGGTTGCGGCGTTGCCGATACGGATACCGACAGCGACGGCACAGCCGACTGCAACGACGGATGTCCGAACGATCCGAACAAGGTTGCTGCGGGTGTGTGCGGCTGCGGTGTTGCTGATGTGGATGCGGACAGCGACGGCGTGTACACCTGCCAGGGCGACCTCTGCGATAACGATCCTTTGAAGACCACTCCGGGCGTTTGCGGCTGCGGCGTTCCTGACACCGATACCGACAGCGATGGCACAGCCGACTGCGTTGACGGCTGTCCCAACGACCCGAACAAGGTAGCTGCCGGTCAATGCGGTTGCGGCAATCCGGACACGGACACGGACGGCGACGGTACGGCCGATTGCAACGATGCCTGCCCGGAGGATCCGTACAAGATCGTACCCGGCATCTGCGGTTGCGACACCCCGGATGACGATACCGACAGCGACGGCTTGGCGGACTGCATCGACCCATGCCCGGAAAGTCCCACGAACGATGACACCGACGCTGACGGCACGGCCGATTGCTTCGACAACTGCCCGTTGGACCCGGCCAAGGTGAACCCTGGCGCTTGCGGTTGCGGCAACCCTGATATCGATTCGGATGGCGATACCTACATGGATTGCCTTGACGGCTGCCCCAGCGATCCCAACAAGATCGGGCCTGGAACCTGCGGATGTGGTGTACCGGAGATCGATACCGACGGAGATGGCCTGAAGGACTGCGTGGACCAGTGCCCGCTCGTGGTTGGTCAGCCCGGCTCACCCTGCGATGATGGTGACCCAAGCACCGAGAACGACGTGTTGAACTTGAGCTGCGCTTGCACCGGAACCCCGGCTGAGCAGCCTACCACCCTCGAGCTGACCACGGACAACGATGGATCCGCGACCTCTTGGGAGATCGTGCCGATAGGCGGAGGACCGGCTGTCTGCTCGGGCAGTGGATACCCGAGCAACAGTACACAAACGATCCCCTGCGCGCTGCCGGACGGCTGCTGGTCCCTGCGGGTCCACGATGCGGCGATGGACGGCATGTGCTGCGTGAATGGGATCGGCGGATACGTGCTTCGTGCGCCGAACGGCGGGCGGATCATTGACGCTGAGGACGCGGGCATCTTCGGTGCCACGGCCATGGAGAACCTCGGATTCTGCCTGCCCATGGGCAACGATCAGCTCACCCCGAGCCGTTGTGACCGGGAGGACTACATGCCCAGCGACTTCATCCAGGCGGTGCCCAACCCGGCTGTTCAAGCACAATACGGCGTGGGCAGCCAGACCGATGATGGATACCAGTTCTGGTTCTTCAAGCCGAATGGAGGCTACAGCCGTAGAGTGTTCATCACCCATGCGAACAGCAGCTACATCTTCCCCAGCGGGCCGGATCGTTGCAGTTACTTCCGCCTGAACTCGCTGTCGACCTTCCCGCTGCCCTTGAACACCTTGCTCAACGTTCGCGTGCGCAGCGTGGTGAACGGCGTGTACTCGGACTTCGGACCGGCCTGCCGACTGAAGATCGACACCGAGACGAATTGCCCGACCACACAGCTCGTTGCCACTCCGGGTCCCAACATGTCCTGCGGGCTCACTGGGGTGTTGCTGAACGGCTCGACCACCCTGCATGCTGTACCGGTATCCGGTGCCACGCGCTACCTCTTCGAGTTCAGCAAACCCGGATACGTGCGAAACATCACTTCCTCCACGTCAAGCCTGGTCATCACCAAGTGGAGTACCTGGCCATTGGAGTATGGCAACACGTACAATGTGCGCGTCAAGGTGAGCTTCGACAATGGCGCTTCGTACTGCCTCTTCGGATCGAGTTGCACCATGAGCACGGCTTCAGGCCCGCAGGGCATGGCCCAGGAGCCGGAGACCCGGGGCATGGTGGAACCACAAGCGTCGAGCGTCCTCAACTTCTGGCCGAACCCGAACGTCACCGGACAGTTGACCATTGAATTGAGCGATGTGGGTAACGGCGCGCACACCGGCCAAGTGGAGATCATCAGCATGCTGGGCACCACGGTACAGAGCGAAGGGCTCAACTTCGATGGGGACAAGCTCAATACGGTGCTGCAACTTGACCGGCGCGTGGCCCCGGGCAGCTACCTGGTCCGCGTGATCGTTGACCATCGGAACTGGACCGAGCGCCTGGTGATCCAGTAGCGGGCCGGTCCACAAGGAGAAGCCATCCGCCCCGGGCGGGTGGCTTCTTCGCTACCGGTGCTCAGTGGACATCCTTGTACAACAGGTATTTTTTGCGCACGGCACCGAATTTCTTGAGGCCGGGTTCCCAGGAGGCCCGGATCCCTTCCTCGCTCTCACCGCGCATCACGGCCTCCCGCAGGGCCTTCCCTCCCGCCAACCTGTCGAAGAATGGCGTGAAGAACCGGCTCCTGTCCCGGGCCGCGCCGTATGTCGCGATGAGCCACTCCAGATGCACGCGTGGTTCCAGCCGGGTGATGAACTCCCCGTACTCGCGCAGATCGAGGCCGTTGCACGTCGTGTCCTTGTACGGTGGGTCCTTGGCCCCTGGCATGGAGCGGGGTGTGAATGCGAAGTCCCCTTTCGACCATCCCGGGAACCCGATGCACTGGAACGGTTGTTCCGTGCCGCGTCCAACGCTCACCATGGTGCCCTCAAAAAGCCCCAATGAAGGGTACAAATACACCGCGGCCATGTTCGGCAGGTTGGGCGATGGCCGGATCGGCAGGTCGTAGTGGACCGTGTGATCGTAGCCGATACAAGTGATCACCTTCAGGTCGCACTTCACCCCCAGCTTGAGCCAGCCCTCACCATTGATCATGTTCGCGTACTCGCCGATCGTCATGCCATGTACGAGCGGTACCGGATGCATGCCGACGAAGGAACGGAAGGCCGTGTCCAACACCGGGCCGTCCACATAGAACCCGTTCGGGTCCGGTCGGTCCAGGACGATGAGCGCTTTGCCGTTCTCGGCGCACGCTTCCATCACGTAGTGGAGGGTGCTGATGTAGGTGTAGAAGCGCACACCCACGTCCTGGATATCGAAAAGAACCACATCCACATCGGCGAGTTGCTGGGCCGTTGGTTTCTTGTTCCTGCCGTAGAGTGAAACGATGGGCAGGCCGGTGCGTGCATCCCGCTCGTTGGCCACGTGCTCCCCCGCGTCCGCAGTGCCCCTGAACCCGTGCTCCGGCGCAAAAACCTTCACCACCTTCACCCCTGCACTCAGGAGCGTATCCACGATATGCGAACGACCGACCGTGCCCGTATGGTTGCTGGCCACGGCTACGCGCTTTCCTTGAAGGAACGGGAGGTAGCGTTCCATGCGTTCGGCGCCCGTAACGATGGTTCGCGTACTGCTTGAAGGCATCACCATCCCGGACTGATCATCCTGTGCGCCGCACGACGTGAGGAGCACCAGCAAAGCGATGGTGGTGCAGGCCCGGCCTACATTCGTCCGCGAACACATGGGGTTCGCGCATTTCATCGCCCGCCGTATCCTGGTGGACAAGGACCGGCAGGACCGCCTCTCACGGCCCATCGTACTCATTGCGGTGCTGGGTATCGTCATCGGCATGGCGGTGATGATCCTCACGGTGGGGATCAGTACGGGTTTCCAGCGCGAGGTCCGTGCCAAAGTAACGGGTGCCGGATCGCATATCGAGATCGTTCCGCTTGGCGGAGGCGACACACGCGATTCGGAGCGTATGACCATAGAGCAACCATTCTATCCCTGGCTGGATACCGTGCCGGGGGTGGCACGTATCTCCGTTTTCGCACTGAAGCCCGGGATCGTTGAAACGGAGAACGAGATCGAGGGCGTGGTGGTCAAGGGCTTGGGCGCCGACCACGACTGGACCTTCCTTCGCCGGCACCTCGTGCGTGGCGGAATATTGCCGATCCCGGACACGGCCGGCATGGCCTCCGCATTGATCAGCAACTGGCTGGCCAAACGACTTCGGCAGGGCACAGGCGATACCGTCACCATCTACCTGGTGCGCGACAGTGACGAACCACGTGCCCGCAAATTCCTTGTGCGCGGTATTTATGAAACAGGCATCGAGAAGATCGATCAGCAACTGGTATTCGTGGACATCGCGCACATCCAGCGATTCGCACAATGGGGTTTACGTGCCGAAATGAGCGTGTACGATACGGTCAGCCCGAAGGGGATCCGGATCGAAGGCCATGCGTTCGGGGGCGTTCCGCCGTACGAATACGAGTGGCCAGGTACCGCACTCAAGGGCAGGGGTCCGCATTGGATAAGCACCAGTACCGACACCACCATCACGCTGGTGACCCACGATATCCGGGGGACCATCCCGGACACGGCATGGATCAGGATCGCACCGGGCATGCATGCACCGGGCCAGCGGGATATTTTGACCCGCACGCTGGCGAACATCACCCGCGGCGGCAGTGGCGGCAGCTACGGCGCCTATTGCGGTGGGTTCGAGGTGGCCCTGAACGACCACCGCGACCTGATGGCGATGGACGACCTGATCTACAATGAATTTCTTGACCCGGACCAGCGAACGATCACCGCTTTACAGCGCTTCCCTGAGATCTTCACATGGCTTGACCTGCTCGATACCAATGTGGTCGTGGTGATCGTGCTCATGGTGGTCGTGGCGATCATCAACATGACGAGCGCATTGCTGATCATCATCCTGGAGCGCACCAATATGATCGGAACACTCAAGGCCCTGGGCACGGGCAATGGCACGATCCGCCGGATCTTCCTGATCGATGCCGCGTACATCCTGGGTATCGGCATCATCCTCGGCGACATATTGGGGATCGGCCTGGCCATGCTGCAGAAGGGCTTCGGCATCGTGCGTCTCCCCGTTGAAAGCTACTACGTGGATACCGTTCCGGTGGCCCTGGACCCGCTGCCCATCGCCCTGTTGAACGCGGGCACGCTGCTCGTATGCGTACTGGCCCTCATGATCCCCAGCATGCTGGTAACACGCATCGCGCCGGCCAGGGCCGTCCGGTTCGCATAGGCCTCCGCCATGAGCGATCGGTCGTGCCAGCGAGCGGTACATTCGCGACGATGACGCGCATCCACGACAACATACTCTCCACCATCGGCAACACGCCGATGGTGCGCTTGAACAGGATCACCAAGGACATTCCCGCCACGGTACTGGCCAAGGTGGAGACCTTCAATCCGGGCAACAGCATCAAGGACCGCATGGCCATCAAGATGGTGGAGGACGCGGAGAAGGCGGGGCTGCTGAAACCCGGCTACACCATCATCGAAGGCACCAGTGGCAACACCGGCATGGGCCTGGCGATCGCCGCGATCATCAAAGGGTACAAATGCATATTCACCACCACCGACAAGCAGAGCAAGGAGAAGGTGGACATCCTGCGCGCGTTCGGCGCGGAGGTCATCGTTTGCCCCACGAACGTGGATCCCGAGGATCCCCGCTCCTACTATTCGGTCTCATCGCGCCTGGTGAACGAAACGCCGAACAGTTGGAAGGCCAACCAGTACGACAACCCGAGCAACGCACAAGCGCATTACGAGACCACGGGACCTGAGATCTGGGAGCAGACGGGCGGCAAGATCGACCACTTCGTGGTGGGCGTGGGGACCGGCGGTACGATCTGCGGAACGGCGAAATACCTGAAAGAGAGGAACCCGAAGCTCAAGGTGTGGGGCATCGATACCTATGGATCCGTATTCAAGAAACTGAAGGAGACCGGGGAGTTCGACAAGAACGAGATCTACCCGTACATCACGGAAGGGATCGGCGAGGACTTCGTGCCGGCGAATGTGGACATGGGCCTGATCGATCACTTCGAGAAAGTGACCGACCGTGATGCGGCCATCTACACGCGCAGGATCGTGAAGGACGAGGCCATCTTCGTGGGCAACAGTGCGGGTGCGGCGATGGCCGGCCTCATGCAATTGAAGGACAATTTCAAACCGGGCGAGACGGTGGTGGTGATCTTCCATGACCACGGCAGCAGGTACGTGGGCAAGATGTTCAATGATGATTGGATGCGCGAGCGCGGTTTCCTGGTGGAGGAGCGGCCCACCGCCGGCGACCTGTTGAAGGGCAAGGACCTGCGCTTGCTGAGTGTGGATGCCGACGAACCCGTCCTGACCGCCATCGACAGGATGCGTGCGCACAACATCGATCAGCTACCTGTTTTCGAGCACGGGAAACCGGTGGGCACCATCACCGATGCCCGCCTGTTCGATGCCCTCCTGGAGGATGCCGACGTGCGCACGCAAGCCGCTCGCGTTCTGATGGGACCCGCGTTGCCCGTGCTCAGCATGGACGCCACACTGGACGAGGTGGCGAAACGATTGGGGAACGGGGCTCCGGCAGTGCTGGTGGAACAGAGCAATGGATTCGGCATCCTGACGAAGCAGGACATCATCGGTAAGCTGAAATGATCGCTGCCGGGGCCGCCGGAACGGCTTTTACGCACCCGATGCCGGTATGAACAGCGATCCGTCGCTTGATCCCGGTGGCCAACGGCACGGACCATGATGCCCGTTACCGACCAGATGCACCGCACCGTTGTTGTGCCCGAAGCCCCTCAGCGCATCATCTCCCTCGTCCCTTCCCAGACCGAACTGCTCCACGACCTCGGCCTCGGCGAACGGGTGGTCGGGATCACCAGGTTCTGCGTGCATCCGGAAGCATGGTTCAAGACCAAGCCGCGCGTGGGTGGCACCAAAAAGGTTGACTTCGACAAGGTGCGCGCGTTGAAGCCTGACCTGATCATCGGGAACAAGGAGGAGAACGAACGTGCGGACATCGAGGCTTTGGAGCGCGAGTTCCCGGTTTGGATGAGCGACATCCGGAAGCTGGAGGAGGCCTTGAAAATGATCCAGCACGTGGGCGAACTGACCGGAACAACAGAGAGGGCCAGGGTACTGAACGCTGGGATCACGGAAGCGTTCGACACCCTTCAGCCACTCCGACCCGAACGATCCGCAGCCTACCTCATCTGGCGCGAACCGTTGATGGTGGCCGGTGGCGACACCTTCATCGGTGACATGATGCGGCGTTCCGGCCTGGTGAACATCTTCATGGATCGAACAGATCGCTACGCCGTGGTGGATCCGGGCGAATTGGCCGAGGCCGACCCGGACGTGATCCTGTTGTCATCGGAGCCGTACCCGTTCAGCGAAAAACACTTGGCGGAGTTCAACATGAGCTGCCCCGGCACACCGGTACGGTTGGTGGATGGCGAACTCTTCAGTTGGTACGGCAGCCGACTGTGGAAAACCCCGAGGTATCTGCAAGGCTTGATCGCGGAGTTGAGTGCAGGCCACCCGGCATAGGCGGGCTTACTTTCGCGACCATCCGTCGGCACACCGGGTGCTGCACAGCGTCATCCATGACCCGCAAGGTCCTCCTCTCCTTCTGTGCGATCCTCCCGTTCATACTGCATGGCCAAAAGGTCGGCCTGGTCCTCAGTGGCGGCGGAGCGATGGGCCTCACACACATCGGGGTGATCAAGGCACTGGAGGAGAATGGCATCCCGATCGACTACATCACGGGGAGCAGTATGGGCGCACTTGTAGGTGCCATGTACGCATCAGGCTACTCCGCCGAAGAGATGGACTCCCTCTTCCAGACCGACCAATACCAACTGATGTCGCGCGGCGGGGTGGAGCCGGATCAGGTGTACCACTTCCAACAGGACGTGCCCGACCCCTCCCTGCTCACGGTACGCTTCGCGCTGGATACCATCATCCAGGCATCGCTACCCACCAACCTGCGCTCCCCCGTACTCACGGACTGGTCGCAGATGCTGGGTTTCAGTGGAGCCTCAGCAATAAGCGGTGGCAGCATGGACAGCCTTTTCGTGCCGTTCCGATGCGTGGCCAGCGACCTTACAACACAACGACAGGTGGTCCTCTCCCATGGGGATCTGGCCCAGGCCGTGCGTGCGAGCATGAGCTATCCGTTCTACTTCAAGCCGATCAAGGTGGAAGGGCACCTGATGATGGACGGGGGCCTGTACAACAACTTCCCGAGCGATGTGATGTACGAGGACTTCATGCCCGACTACATCATCGGGAGCAATGTGGCCTTCAACGGACCACCGCCCAGCGAGGACGACCTGATGAGCCAGTTGCGCGCGATCATGGTGGAAAAGACGGACTACAGCGTTCCCTGCGACCCCGGCCTGATCATCCTGCCCCGCACGGCCACCACCCTGTTCGATTTCACCACCTCGAGGCAGGCGGTGAAGGACGGGTACGACGCCGCCATGGAACGCATGCTGGAGATCAAGGCGAACATCGTGAGGCGCGTACCGCCCGACGAGGTACGTGCGCGAAGGGCCGCGTTCAGGGCGAGGCTGCCCCATGCGGTGTTCGGCCGCATCATCGTGGAGGGGCTGAAACCGAACCAGACCCGTTATTGCGAACGCATCCTGGACACCGAGCGCACCCCTGTGAGCGCGGAAGATCTGAAGTCGCGCTACTTCCGCCTGTACGCGGACCAGAACGTGAGCGACCTCTTCCCACGTTCGACATGGGTGCCGGAGCGCGGTGATCACGACCTGAACATCCTGGTCAAGCGCGAGAAACGGGTGGAGGCGCGTTTCGGCGGGCTCATCAGCACGCGCCCAGTGAACACGGGCATGCTTGGCATCAGGTACAAATTTTTCGGGCACACGAGCGCCTTTCTCAATGGGGCCGGATGGTTCGGCAAGTTCTATACGGGAGGGCAGCTCAAGCTGCGCATGGACCTTCGCACGGCCGCCCCGTTCTACCTGGAGCCGTCCATCACGATCCACCGGTGGGACTGGTTCCGCGGATTCAACGACTTCTTCCGGGAGACGCGGCCGGCCTACATCGTGAGCCGGGAGTTGTGGGGCGGAATGAGCGCGGGCATGGGCATGGGCAACAAGGGGCTGCTCCGGGTGGATGCCCGGTACGCACGCACGCGCGACGAGTACTACCAGACACAGGAATTCGGTAACCGGGACACGGCGGACGTCACGGACTTCAATTTCGGCAGTGGCGGTCTGGTGCTCGAACGCAACAGCCTGAACCGCAAACAGCATCCCAACGCCGGCGAACTGTTACGGGTGGACATCCGCTACGTGAGCGGCGACGAGCATACGATACCGGGATCCACGACCGCGGACCGCGCGCCCTCGCACAAACGCCACGACTGGTTCACCGCCCAGGTCACATTGGACAAGTATTTTTTCAGTCGCAAGAAGGTGCGCTTCGGCATCATGGCTGAAGGCGTGTACAGCACGCAGGATTTCTTCCAGAACTATACCGCCTCGGTACTGCGCTCACCCGTGTTCCAGCCCACGCCGGAAAGCCGCACGTACTTCATTGATGCCTTCCGCGCCCAGCAGTACCTGGCCGGTGGGGCCAGGGCCATCATGGCGGTCGCTCGCAACCGGTTCGACCTGCGCCTGGAGGGCTATGTCTTCCAGCCGTACAAGACCATCGTGCGTGCCAGCGGCGACGCCGCCGTTTCCGGTACCGCCATCAGTGATCGTTATTTCATCGCGAGCGGGTCACTGATCTGGCAAAGCCCTATCGGGCCGGTCTGGTTCAACACGAGCTACCTGGACGGCCTGCCGAAGCCGTGGGCGTTCAGCCTGAATTTCGGGTACATCATCTTCGCACGGAAAGCGCTGGGATGACCGGTCGGTCATCAGGTGCCCGCCTTCGGCCGGCAGTGCCGGGTGCGAATGCGAAAGCCCCCGGAATTCCAGGGGCTTTCAACTGAAAGGGATGCGCTTTAGGCCTGCGCCGGCGGGCCTCCGAAGTGCATGGGGATCTCCGGCATGTCGCTCTCACGGATAGGCCCGTGCGCGCTCTCGAACTTCTGCACATTGTCCATGAGCGCGCGCATGAGGCGCTTGGCATGTTGTGGTGTGAGGAGGATGCGCGAACGCACCTTGGCTTTGGGCACGCCCGGCATCACACGTACGAAGTCCACCACGAACTCGGAGTTGCTGTGCGTGATGATGGCCAGGTTGCTGTAAATACCATCGGCCACCTCCTCACTGATCTCGATGTTCAGCTGGTTGCCCGGCCGGGGCTGGTTCTTATCGTCTGCCATGATGTTTGCGAATGATCGGTGTCGATCGTGCGTGCCTCCTCAACGGAGCATTCACCACACGTCGCCATCGCGTTCGGTTCGTGTCACTCCACCTCTTGCGTGGCCATGCGTTCGGCCAGCAGCTTGGTATAGTCCTCCTTGTTGTACACGAGGTTCTTCTGGAAGCGGCGGCTGCCGGTACCAGCGGGGATGAGATGACCGACGATCACGTTCTCCTTGAGGCCCTTGAGGTTGTCCTCCTTGGCGCTCACGGCGGCCTCGTTGAGCACCTTGGTGGTCTCCTGGAAGGAGGCGGCGCTGATGAAGCTGTCGGTCTGCAGCGAGGCACGGGTGATGCCCATGAGGAGCTGGCGGCTGGTGGCCGGTGTGGCCTGGCGGGCCTCAGCGACCTTCTGGTCCTTGCGCTTCAAGGCGCTGTTCTCGTCGCGGAGCTTCCGTGCGGTGACGATCTGGCCCTCCTTCAGCACGGTGCTGTCCCCGGCGTTGGTGACGACCATCTTGTCGTACATCTCGTCGTTCTCCTCCATGAAATCCGCCTTGTTGATGGCCTGGCGTTCCAGGAAACGGGTATCGCCCGGATCCTCGATCTCCACCTTGCGCATCATCTGGCGAACGATCACTTCGAAGTGCTTGTCGTTGATCTTCACACCCTGCATGCGGTACACCTCCTGCACCTCATCCACCAGGTATTCCTGCACGCGGGTGGGTCCCTGGATGTCCAGGATGTCACCCGGGCTGATGGAACCATCGCTCAGCGGTTGTCCCGCCTTGATGAAGTCGTTCTCCTGCACGAGGATGTGTTTGCTCAGCGGCACGAGGTAGTATTTGTGCTCGCCGGTGCGGCTCTCGACGATGATCTCGCGGTTGCCGCGCTTGATCTTGCCGAAGCTCACGATGCCGTCGATCTCGCTCACCACAGCGGGGTTGCTGGGGTTACGTGCCTCGAAGAGCTCGGTGACCCGGGGCAGGCCACCCGTGATGTCGCCGCCTTTGCCACTGCTGCGGGGGATCTTCACCAGGATGTCGCCGGCGTTGATCTTCTGGCCCTCGTTCACCACGATGTGCGCACCAACGGGGAGCGAGTAGCTCTTGAGATCCTCCTTGCTCTTGCCGTCCACGATGCGGATCATCGGGTTCTTCTTCTTGTCGCGGCTCTCCACGATCACCTTCTCGGTGAAGCCGGTCTGCTCGTCGATCTGCTCGCGGAAGGTGACGCCGTCCTCGATGCTTTCGAAGGCCAGCGTACCGGGGTGCTCGCTGATGATCACGGCGTTGTACGGATCCCAGTTGCAGATCAGGTCGCCCTTCTTCACGTTCTTGCCGGACACCTTGTAGAGCATGGCCCCGTACGGGATGTTGCTCGTGGTGAGCACGATGCCCGTGTTGTTGTCCACGATACGCATCTCCGTGGAGCGGCTGATCACCACTTCGGCCTCTTCGCCCTTCTTGTCCTTCTTCTTGACCGTACGCAACTCGTCGATCTCGAGCTTGCCATCGTACTTGGCGGTGATCTGGCTGTCCTCGGTGATCTTCCCGGCAACACCACCCACGTGGAAGGTCCGGAGCGTAAGCTGCGTACCGGGTTCACCGATGGACTGCGCGGCGATCACGCCAACGGCCTCGCCCATCTGCACCATGCGGCCCGTGGCCAGGTTGCGGCCGTAGCACTTGGCGCACACACCGTGCCGTTGCTCGCAGGTGAGCACGCTACGGATCTCCACCTCCTCGATGGGGCTCTCGCCGATCGCCTTGGCAACATCCTCGGTGATCTGATCGCCACTGGCTACGAGCAGATCCCCGGTCTGCGGATGATACACGTCATGCACGGCACTACGGCCGAGGATCCGATCATGAAGGGTCTCCACGATCTCCTCATTCTTCACCAGAGCGCTGGCCACCAGACCGCGCAGTGTGCCGCAGTCATCGTTGGTGATCACCACGTCCTGCGCCACGTCCACCAGACGACGGGTGAGGTAACCGGCGTCAGCTGTCTTCAGCGCGGTATCGGCGAGACCTTTACGTGCACCGTGGGTGGAGATGAAGTACTCCAGGATGGACAGGCCCTCCTTGAAGTTCGAGAGAATGGGGTTCTCGATGATGTCCTGACCGCCGCCACCGCCACTCTTCTGCGGCTTGGCCATCAGTCCGCGCATGCCGCTGAGCTGACGGATCTGCTCTTTGGAACCACGGGCACCGCTGTCCATCATCATGTAGATGGAATTGAAGCCCTGATTATCGCTCTTGATCCGATCCATCAGGCGCGCTGTGAGGCGGCTGTTGGTGTGGGTCCAGATGTCGATGGTCTGGTTGTAGCGCTCATTGTTGGTGATGAGGCCCATGTTGTAGTTGCCCAGGACCTCGTCCACCTCCCCTTGGGCGCGCTTCACCAGCTCATCCTTGTCGCCGGGCACCACCACGTCCATCAGGTTGAAGGACAGGCCGCCCCGGAAGGCGCTCATGAAGCCGAGTTCCTTGATATCGTCCAGGAACTTGGCGGTCTTCGCCGTACCGCACTCCTTCATCACACGGCCGATGATGTCGCGCAGGCTCTTCTTGGTGAGCAACTCGTTCACGAAACCCACTTCGTCCGGGACCACCTCGTTGAAGAGGACCCGGCCGACCGTGGTCTCGATCAGTGCGCTCTGGCTGCTGCGAGGATCCGTCCAGCGCACCTTGATCCAGGCGTGCAGGTCCAGTTGTCCCTCGTTGTACGCGATGATGATCTCTTCGGGCGAGTAGAATACCCGGCCCTCCCCTTTCATGGGCTTGTCCTTCTCGCTCTTCCGGCCCTTGGTGATGTAGTAGAGACCGAGCACCATGTCCTGGCTGGGCACCGTGATCGGCGCACCGTTGGCCGGGTTCAGGATGTTGTGGCTCGCGAGCATCAGCAACTGGGCCTCCAGGATGGCCGCATGGCCCAAGGGCACGTGTACGGCCATCTGGTCACCATCGAAGTCCGCGTTGAAGGCGGTGGTCACCAGCGGGTGCAATTGGATGGCCTTGCCCTCGATGAGTTTGGGCTGGAACGCCTGGATACCGAGGCGGTGCAGCGTTGGTGCGCGGTTCAGGAGCACGGGGTGCCCTTTGAGCACGTTCTCCAGGATGTCCCACACCACGGGCTCCTTCTTGTCCACGATCTTCTTGGCGCTCTTCACCGTTTTCACGATCCCCCGCTCGATGAGCTTGCGGATGATGAACGGTTTGAAAAGTTCGGCGGCCATGTCCTTGGGAAGGCCGCACTCGTGCAGTTTCAGCTCAGGGCCCACAACGATCACCGAACGGGCGCTGTAATCCACACGCTTACCGAGCAGGTTCTGGCGGAACCGGCCCTGCTTGCCCTTGA
>JAFDZE010000031.1:0-22934 GCA_018267155.1 Bacteroidota bacterium
TGAGTTGGCCCATCGGCATTGGTGCCACCTTCAAGGGCGTGTACGACATGTACGATGGCGATCTGAAGCTCTTCGAATCGATCAAGACGAAGGTGGAGGCGCAGAGTGTGAGCATCACCGACCTGAAGGACCCGCGCTTGGACCAGGAGGTGGGAGAAGACGCGGCGAACCTGCTGCGCGAGGAGGTGGAACTGGTGAACGGCGTGTACGGCGAACTGGACGTATCGAAGTACCTCGCAGGCAAAGTGGCACCGGTATTTTTCGGCAGCGCCTTCAACAACTTCGGTGTGAAAGAGGTGCTGGATACCTTTGTACGGCTGGCCCCCACCCCATCGCCGCGCCCCACGGACCAGGGTGCCATCGCACCTGACAACAAGGAATTCAGCGGATTCATCTTCAAGATCCACGCGAACCTGGATCCGAACCACCGCGACCGGATCGCCTTTCTGCGCGTGTGCTCGGGCGAATTCCGGCGCAACACGTACTACCACCACGTACGCCTCGAAAAAGAAGTACGCTTCTCCACGCCCACCACCTTTCTCGCCGCGCAGAAGACCATTGTGGAGGAGGCCTGGCCCGGTGATGTGATCGGCCTGTTCGACACGGGCAACTTCAAGATCGGCGACACGTTGACGGAAGGCTCCCGCTTCAACTTCCGCGGCATCCCGGCCTTCTCCCCCGAGCTCTTCCGCGAGCTGATCAACAAGGACCCCATGCGCAGCAAACAGCTGGAGAAGGGCATCCGCCAGCTAACGGACGAGGGCGTGGCCCAACTCTTCACGCAATCCATCGGCAGCAAGAAGGTGGTGGGCTGTGTGGGTGAACTGCAATTCGACGTGATCCGCTACCGGCTGGAGCACGAATACGGCGCGGTGTGCGAGTTCCAGACCATACAGGCCCACAAGGCGTGCTGGCTCACGAGCGATGATCCGGTGGCCCTTCAGGAATTCATCCGGGTGAAGGGCCTGCAGATCCTCCAGGACAAGGACGGCCTTCCGGTGTTCATGGCCCCCTCGGCCTACATGCTGGACCTGGAGCGGCGCAACAACCCGGCGATCGAGTTCCACACCACCAGCGAATTCAGGACCGCCGAGGCGCAGTGAGCCGATCCCACGACCGGGGTATCGGAAAGCGAACGTCCCGGATCCTGCCACCAGATAGCGGCACGGATGCGGGACGTCCGTTCAGGGTCGAATGAACCCCGTTAGCGGCGGGCTTCCTGCCACTTGCCCAATTGCTCGGGGTTCAGGATCGTGGCCAGTTGCTCATCCACCATCCGTTCGAGACTCGCCCACTGCGGAGCCATCTCCGCTTCGCGCTCCTCCTTGCTGAGCCCACCGATCTCGAATCGCTGGTTCAGGCCGTCCAGCTGGCGTTCGTAGTTCATGTAGACCTCTTGCACCTTGGCCCGTTGATCGGCATCCAGGGTAACGGTCTTATGCACCAGTTCGGTGTGTTTGGTGGCACTGACGCGCATGGCGTCCGTGTCGACCACTTTGATTTCGCGGCTCTGCGCGGTGGCGAACAAAGCGGCGGCGCAGAACGTGAGGGTGGCGAGGGTGCGTTGCATCGTCCGTTGGGCTTGTGGGCGAAAGATAGACAACCTGGAGACGAGCGGACCATGACCTGGTTGCCCGCTTCGCACTGTGACCTGTTGGCATGCAGCTTCTTAACAGCCTGTTAATGCCTTCCGGCACGGGGTATGCCCACGGCTACTTTTGGCCGCCGATCCGGCTTACCTGATCCACATGCGACAACTCCTCACGGCCAGTATCGTACTCCTCGCCACCCTGGCCACGGCCCAAACGAAACAGGCAGGTGCCCGATCGAGCGACCAGCGGCGCTTGGAATTCACCATCAAAGGCCTATCGAAGGACACGATCTATCTGGCGGGGTACTATGGGAACAAATTGTTGTACAACGACACGGCGGTGGCCGATGCCAAGGGCAAGGTGGTCTTCGCCAAGCCCCGGGGCTACAAGGCGGGCGTATATGCCGTGGTGATCCCAGGTCCGCGCTACTTCGAATTCCTGGTGAACGAACCGGTGGTGCAGATGAGCTCGGACACCCTGGACCTCGGCGGGGCGCTCACCGTGCAGAAGAGCCCCGAGAACCAGGTATTCCTGGACTACATCCGTTTCCTGAACGACAAGCGCAAGGAGGCCGATGCCATGGGCAAGCAGCGCGATGCCGCCGAAGACCCGATCCGCAAAGCGGAACTGAAGGAGAAACTGCTCGGGTACGACAGAATGATCCGCGCCTACCAAGAGGATATCGTGGCCAAGCACCCGGGCACGCTGGTGGCGGCCATCGTGAGGATGAGCGTGCCACCCGAGGAACAGAAGATCCTCAAAGCCGATGGCAGCCTGGACAGCTCGGCCACCTACTACAGCTACCGGACGCATTATTGGGACAATACGGACCTCACGGATGAGCGGATCATCCGCACGCCCGTGTTCCAGAACAAATTCGAGGAGTACATCGGCAAGGTGGTGCCACAGATCCCCGATACCATCAACAAATGCGCGGATGAGTTGATCCAGCGCATGGACGCTGAGCACAACGACGAGCTCTGGCGTTTCGGCGTCCACAACGTCACATACAAGTACGAAACGAGCGACATCATGGGCATGGATGCCGTGTTCGTACACATGGCGCAGACGTACTACTGCCCCAAGCCCGGAGGCAAGAGCCGGGCGTTCTGGATGACCGATGAGAAGCTGGACAAGCTGTGCGAACGGGCACGCAAGCAGGCCCCTCTGGTGATCGGAGCACAGGCGAAGAACATCATCCTGCCCGATACCAGCGAGCAGAAGTGGCAGGATATGTACCGCCTGCCGCAGGAATACGTGCTGGTGATCTTCTGGGATCCGCACTGCGGCCACTGCAAGAAGGAACTCCCGCACATCTACACGGCCTACCGCGACACATTGCGTCCCATGGGGATCGAGGTGTACGCCGTGGCCAAGGCCACCGACAGCACCCTGATGGCCGACTGGAAGAAATTCATCGTGGAGAACGGGCTGGACTGGGTGAACGCGGGCCTCACCTGGCACGTGTACACCGAAGCGAAACAGAATGCATCGAAATACATCCCGAAGTACACCACGATCGAGAGTCTCAACTACGCCGATGCGTGGGACATATACAGCACGCCGCGGTTCTTCCTGCTGGACGGGGACCGGAAGATCGTGGGCAAGCAACTGAGCCCCGCCCAGGTGGCTGATCTGGTGAGCACCTTGCGTGCCCGCAAGGCAAAAGATGCGGCGAAGGGGAACTGAATCGTACGGCCGCCGCCCTACCCCGTCCATCCGCACTTGTTTGCACGGATCGGCGAGGTTGTCGCACCCTTGGAGATGTCGTAATACCATTTCGCAGTAAGGATTGGTTCGAAGAGGCGCCGCTATTGTTCCGCAGGACGAACCCGGAAGGCCATTGCGCAGCGTCGGCGCGCGAAGCACGGAGCCGGTATTGGCGTCGCGCGACCCGTGCAACGGAACGGCCTTCCAGATGAATTAATACGGAAAACGAGCAAGTAGGACGTGTTCCGCTAAGCGGGATCGGAGCCGGCTGAACGGCGAGATGGTCCATGCAAGGGGCCGTGGGGTCACTATGAACCCGAACATCTGTGACCATTTCACCGGTCCAGCTGAGCATCAGAGCCATGAAAACCGGGCGACCGGATAACAGCGGGCAACCCGGACGCGATGATCAAGTCTTCAGATCATGAGAACCACTCGCCTCTTGGGTCGGAGTCTGCTCCGTGGCACGTTGCTGTGCATCTGGATAACGGCCATTTCCACAGCTGAAGCGCAGAACATCTTCCATCGCGTCTATGCATACGACACGGGGTTTGCTCCTGCGTTCGAGCAGGTGCTTCAACTACCGGGTGGATCGTTCATCCTGTACGGAGCGGGTGGCTATCCGGAAACGGGAGGGCTATCCAAGCTCGACGCCCAAGGCCACATGCAGTGGACCCAGCGTTGGGAATTCCCCAACTTCAACAGCAATGGCGCGGCCGTTAACCGCGTGCTCCTGGATGGCGATGGCAAACTGATCGTGGCCGTGAACGGCGTCTATCCGGGCGATGGCGCACTCGTCCGGATGGATACCAATGGAACAGTTCTTTGGACGCGGCAGTTGGACTCCCCCGTGGGTGATGTGATCCTCACCTCGGATGGGAACTATGCAGTGGTGGTGGGAAGGAGCGTTGCTGCTGATCTGGAGCCCTGGGATCCACTGCTGTACAAGTTCGCCCCGGACGGAACGATGCTGTTCGGCAAACGGTATCACTGTGGGAACATCTTCATCAACTTCGACAATATCTCGAAGTCGGCGTACAGCTTATTGGAGAACGAAGACGGCGACTTTCTGATCGCGTTCGGCTATATGGAGCGGATCTGCCTGCTGAAGGCCACCGCCAACGGCACCTTCGAATGGTTGAAGGTGTACATGGACACCGCAGTGGAACCGGCCTTGTGGGTCGGGCGCACCTGGACATTGAGTCCATCGGATCAAGGAACACAGCTCATTGGCCTTCGCATTTCACAGTGGGGTGTCAACACCGTGGTCACTGCAAGGATCTCGGACAATGGACAAGTGGCCTCGTCCACCTTCATCGGTACCGGCGAGGTGGAGGATCTGCGGGGTTGCGTACGAGCCGATGACGGTTCGTTCTACCTGTGCGTGGGATTGGTCGAGAACGAGCCCACCTGGCAGAACGCGATCCTGCAACTGGATGAGAACGGAGCCTTCGTGCAAGGCTGGCGGTTCAGCGGGGCGTCCGACCATCCTGTTGCGGGCTTCGGCGTGGATGCGGATGGCGGTTTCGATCTCCTGCGGATGCGGGACTTCACGGAAAGCTCCAGCGCACGGGAGATGGAGCGTACGACCGACCTGTTCCTGACGGAATGCGATACGACCTGGCCGCTCACCCTCGCCCAGGAAGCGGGGAACATCGATGTATTCGATTCGATCCCTCTATTGACCTTTGCTGTGCCGCCCCCATCAAATGATCCGATGGTGATCACGCCACGGACAGTGACCGAACAATCGAGCTGCCAGACCACCGGAATAGGAGAAGCAGCCGCCGCGAACGCGCTCTGGTTCCCCAACCCGACCAACGGTCTGGTGTATCCTGTCACCGAAGGGTATCCTGTTCCGCGATCGATCGAACTGATCAATTGCACCGGGGCGCGCGTACTACTGGTCAAAGTCACCGGTCCTGGACCATTGGACCTGCGATCGATCCCACCAGGCGTTTACCTGTTGCGATCGCACCTGGCTGACGGATCAGTGAGTTCGATGCGGCTGCTGAAGGAATAGGCCAGAACGGTCATCTTCGCAGGATGGATCACTTGGCCATCCTCACCTGCGCCGTGAGCATTTTCATGGTTGGCGCACCTTGGTATCCCTAAGCGATCTTCCTGCGACCTTGGGCACGCGCGAACGGTATTGACCCGGACGCTCCACGAGACCCGTCGAAGGGGAAGCATCCGGCCACGGTGTACGGTGTTTCATTCATCATGGCCTGGATCGCGGCACACGCGTTCGCGATCGTGGTCGGACACGGGCCTTTCCCCTTGCTCCACTGGCTGCACCACGGCTTTGTTCGCGGCTTCGGCATCGCGGCCATGATTTTGGCCATCAACTACCATTCCGCGAACAAGCCCGTCCCGCTGCTGCTCATCGACGGTGGCTACCACCTCGTGCAGTTCTGCCTGTACGGGTTGATCCTCGGCCTCTGGCACTGATCCCGCCACATGGTGGAACCATGGCGTTGTCCTTCGTCGAAGCATCGGACCTTGGGCATCTTGGAGCAGGACCATTCATCGGGCTGGTCGAACCCGCGATGGTGATCCGTTCCATCAAAGCGGTCATTCACGTCGAGCACCTCGGACCGGTCGGGTCGAACGACCATCAGTACATCGCTTGCTGGAAGGGAGCGGGACCTGCCCGAGGAGGCATGGCGATCCGGTCCTGCATCCCGAGTTCACGGTATGGCTGGCGTGCGATGACGGCCACGCGCCACCCGAACGGTCGCTGCACCCCGGACCACCGGTCCACGCGGCCGCTTCTACTCCTCCGTTTCCCTGGTCCAGAGCCAGGAGGTGATGCTCATGCCGTTCTTGAAGTAGCTGGTGCCGGCCTTGCCGATCACCTTCTTGTAATCATCGGCCTTGTTGCCCTGCACCACGATGCGGCGGATGATCACTTTGTTGCCTTCGGTATAACTCTCCTCGGTCACACCCTGCGGGTACTGGTTGGCGAGTTCTCCACGGTTGTAATCGCTGAAGGAGCGCTGCTCATTCACCGGCATGTTCTCCAGTTGTTCCTTGGCGGACATACGGGCATCCTCCGCACGGTTGGCCAACTGCCGTTGGTGGCCCATATACTGCTCTTTTTCCGTGATCACACCATTGGCCCGATCCCCGGCGGTGGCGTTGCCCTTGGCGGCGAGTGCCGATCGTCCTTCCCGTGATCCGGCCACTTCGGCCGAAGCCTGGTCGCGTCGCGAAGTCGCCCCGGCGGTCACATCGGCTTGTTTGGCGACCCACTGCTCCTTCTCCGTGGCGCTGAGGTTCACGCGTTCGGTGTGGCGATCGCGCCAGGTCCGGTCCAACTCGGTATTGGCCGTGACAAGGGCCTCATTCCCGGCCTCGGCAGCACCGCGGCTCCGGGCACCGCGTTCCTCCACTTGAGCGCGCTGCTGTGCCCAAGCCGCCCGTTGCGCGGCCAATTCCTCCTCGTATTTCTTGCGCATGGCATCGCTGCCCGCGTAGATGCGCGCATTGTCGTCCTCATAGGTCCGGTTCTGGCGCATGGAACCGCTCTGACGCTCGGCCTGCTCCATCACATTGCTCCGCTCCTCATCACTCACATCGGCCTTCAACTTCTTGATGCGCTCATACTTCTCCTGTTCCTCACGAAGGCGGGCGGCCCGCATGAATTCCTCGGCATCGGACACCTCCTTCTGATCGATCCTGGAGCCGCGCTTGGGCGGTGGTGGCTGCTCCTTGCGCTCCGCGGCCAGTTCCGCCTCGCGTCGCTTGCGTTCGATCTCCTCGAGCAGCTTGGCGATCTTCTCGATCTGTGATCGCGGGTATATTTCCGCGGGCTTGGCATCGAGGGCCTGGGTGTAGAGCCCTCGCGCATTGTCATACTCCTCCTTCCCGAAGGCCGCATCGGCCTCGGCGATGGTCTTGAGGTAGGCGGCCTCGCGGGCCTTTTCAGCATCGAGGCGGGCCTGTTCATCGAGGGCGGCCAGCCGGGCGGCCTCGGCATCGGCCTCAGCCTTGCGGCGGCGCTCTTCTTCGAGGCGGCGACGCTCAGCCTCGGCAGCATCCGCATCGAGCTTCGCGCGTTCGCGATCGACCAGCAGTTGGTCGATCGCAGCGATCCGTTCCTGCGGGTACGATCCTCCCGGCTTGATGGCCAGGGCCTCGGTGTAGCGGGCTCGCGCATCCTCCAGCTTGTCGGCATCAAAAGCGATATCACCCTTGGCGATCGCGTCCTTGTACCGGGCTTCGAGCGCTGCGGCATCGGCTTCGCGTTTCAGGCGCTCCGCCTCCAGTCGCGCGCGCTCCGCGGCGTCCGCATCGGACTTCGCACGTTCGCGGTCCGCAAGCAGCTTGTCGATCGCGGCAAGCCGCTCCTTGGGGTAGGCCTCATCCGGCTTGATGCCCAGCGCGTCGTTGTATCCGGACCGTGCCGCATCGAAACTTTCGGAACTGAAACCCGCATCGCCGCGGGCCACGGCCTCCCTATAACGCGCTTCGATCTCGGCATCGGCGGCCTCCTTGCGGCGGCGCTCCTCTTCGAGTCGGGCCTTCTCGGCCGCATCGGCAGCATCCTTGGCGGCCAGGTCGGCCAGGATGCGTTCGATCTCCGCCAGCCTGTCGGTGGGATGCTTCTCACCCGGCTTCACGCCCAAGGCATCGGTGTATCCGCTTCGTGCCCGATCGTACTCTTTGGACTTGAACGAACCATCGGCAGCGGCTATCAATTCGTTGTAGTGTTTCTCACGTTCCGCGGCCTCGCGTGCCAGGCGTTCCTGCTCGGCCTTGTCGCGGGCGGCGGCGTCCAAAAGGCCGTTGATCTCGGCGATGCGGGCCGTGGGATGAGCTTCGCCGGGTTTCAGCGCCAACGCGTCCTTGTAATCGTTGAGTGCGCCGGGGTAGGTCTTCTTGTCGAAGGCCTTATCGGCTGAAGCGATGAGCGCGTTGTAGCGATCGTCCAGTTCCTTGCGCTTGCGCTCCTCCTCGGCGGCCTTGGCGCGTTCGGCGAGCAGTCCATCGATCTCGGTGATCTTGGTACGCGGATATTTCTGGTCGGGCTTCACACCCAGCGCCTCCTGGTACTTGGCCTTGGCCTCTTCCAGCCGGTCCTGGCGCAAGAGCCCGTCCGCAGAGCCGATGAGCAACTCGTACTGAGCGTCGATCTGGCGCTGCTTTTCCGCCTCTTCGGCCTGCTTCTTGGCGTCGGCAATGGCCTTGTCGATGGCGGCGAGCTGGTCCTTGGGGTATCGCTCGCCGGCCTTCACTCCGAGTGCTTCGTTATAGCCGGCCTTCGCATCGTCCCACTTCTGCCCCTGGAACGCGGCATCGGCCTTGGCAATGGCGGCGTTGTACTTGTCGTCCTGGTCCTTTTTCAACTTGTCCTCTTCGGCCTTCTTCTTCGCGGCCTCGATGGCGGCGAGCTGGTCCTTGGGGTACTTCTCCCCCGCCTTCAGCCCCAGCGCCTCGTTGTATCCCGCCTTGGCCTCGACCCAATTCTGTCCCTGGAAAGCGGCATCGGCCTTGGCGATGGCGGCGTTGTATTTGTCGTCGAGCTCTTTTTTCAGCCGGTCCTCCTCCGCTTTTTTGGCCAGTTCGGCCATGCGCTTGTCAATGGCGGCCAACTGGTCGGACGGGTACTTCTCTTTGGGCTTCAGCCCGAGCGCTTCATTGTATCCCGCCTTGGCGTCATCGAAGCCGTCCTGCTTGAAGGCCGCATCGGCCTTTGCGATGGCCGCGTTGTACTTGTCGTCCAACTCCTTCTTCTGCTTCTCCTCCTCGGCCTTCTTGGCGGCATCGGCTATGGCCTTGTCGATGGCCGCCAGCTGGTCCTTGGGGTACTTCTCTTCTGGTTTCACACCGATGGCCTCGTTGTACTTGGCCTTGGCGTCGTCCCATTTGCTGGCTTTGAAGGCTGCGTCGGCGGCGGTAATAGCGGCCTGGTACGCGGCATCACGCTCCTTTTTCGCCTTCTCGTCGGCCTCCTTTTTCGCTTTTTCCTCCAGTTTCTGGCCGATGAGCGCGATCTGGTCCTTGGGGTATTTTTCAGTGGGTTTCAGCGCGGATGCATCCGTGTACTTCGTACGGGCATCCTCGAGTTTGTCCGCTTTGAACGCGGCGTCGGCGGCTGTGATGGCGGCCTTGTACTTCTCTTCCAGTTCCCTGGCCTTCTTCTCCTCTTCAGCCTTCTTGGCCAACTCATCAATGAAGGCCTGGCACTCCTTCATCTTCTGCTTGGGGTAGGTCTCCGCCTCTTTCATGTCGCTGGCGGCCCCGTATTTGGCCAGGGCGCCCGCGTAGTCCTTCTTGCCGAATAGTCCGTCTGCCTCCTTGATCAGGGCGGCATACTGCTCGGCCGCCTTCTTGGCACCGGCCGCCTCGTCCTGCTTCATTTTGGCATCGCTGAGCTTGGCGGTCGCTACAGGATCCCCCGGTTTGAGGCCCAAGGCTGCGGTGAAGTTCTCCACGGCCTTGTCGAAGCCGGCCGCCGCCATGGCCGCATCGCCAGCGGTCATGAGCTTGGCGAACTCCGCGTCCGCATTGGCCTCACGCTTCTTTTTCTCATCGTACTCCTTCATCAGGCGGGCGATCTCGGCCCGCACCTGTTCGGTATACTGCAGGTCCCACGTTACCTCCTTGGTGTTGGGATCGAACTTGGCCTTGCCGATGGGCTGCTGCAGCACACTGAAGTCGATGCCGGGCAACTCGGCGAACAAGGTCATCTCCACGTTCATACCGTGCCCGCCCACGCGCTCCTCCTCGGGGATGTTCTTCGTATCGATGCTGATGTTCTTGCTCACCATACCGGCCTTGCCGTACACGAGCTTGTAGTCGCTGCCGTAGTCGAGGTTGAACTCGTACTTGCCACTCGCGTTGGTGACAACTTCGGTGAGCTTGCCCCCGTTCTTGAAGACCGTGACCGTGATGCCATCCAGCTTCTTGCTGCTCACATAGTCCTTCACGGTACCGTACACGTACACGTTGTCCACTTGGCCGAGGGCGACCGAGGCGAAGAGGGAGACCCAGAAGGCGAGGCAGAACTGGAGCGCACGCGAGCGGGCACGGGGCACACCGGTACGGAGGGAATGCTCTGGGGGACTGACCATGCTGACGAGCGGGACCTGGGGGAGCAGCGCCCGCCAAAATACGGCAACTTTCGGCGCTTGTCCGGACAGGGAGGCGTTACGATCCGACAGAATCATGTTGAGCATCTGGGAACGAACGGTTTTCATGGCGGAACCTCATGTCGCGGTGGTTGGCGCGGGCATCACCGGCTTGTTCACGGCCCTGCATCACAAACGACGGTACCCCGGGCATCGTGTGGTGGTGCTGGAGCGCGGCCCCCACCCCATTGGCGCCAGTGTCAAGAACGCCGGGTTCGCCTGTTTCGGCAGCCCCAGCGAGATCCTGGCCGATGTGGAGGCGGAAGGTGCCGAGGCCGCTGTGGCACGGGTGCAAGAGCGCTGGCTCGGTTTGAGGGAATTGCGCACCGAGCTGGGCGATGAACGGATCGGATTCGAAGCCACAGGTGGGCATGAGGTATTCATGGAAGACGATGCGCTGTACACCAAGGTGGCCGACCGGTTCGATGAGTTGAACCGGTTGCTGCACCCCGTATTCGGCCATCCTGCATATCAATGGCTGAACCGGTCAAAAAGTGACATGGGGCTGCGGGCCGGTCCCATCGCGCGCACGGATCTGGAGGGGCCGATCGACGGTGGGGCCTTGATGCGGGCACTCCTTGAAAAGGCGCGGGAGGCCGGTGTGGACGTGCGGTTCGGGCAGCCCGTATCGGCCGTTGAAGAGGACGGAAGCGGTGTGGTGCTGCGGATGAGCCATGACCTGGCTCCGGTCCGAGCAGCCCGCGTGGTGATCGCCACGAACGGGTTCGCGAACGAATTGATCCCGGGGATCGATGTGCGGCCGGCGCGTGGCCAGGTCCTGCTCACGTCGCCTGTTCCGGGCCTGCGGTTGAAAGGCACGTTCCATGCGCATGAAGGCTATTACTACTTCCGCGACCACCGGGGGTGCGTGCTGCTGGGCGGCGGCCGCCACCTGGACAAGGCCGGTGAGACCACCACGGAGGATGCGGTAACCCCGCTGATCCAGGATGCACTCGAACGCATGTTGCGCGAAGTGATCATTCCCGGGGCGGACTTCACCATCGAACACCGCTGGAGCGGAGTGATGGGCTTCCGCACGAAGGGAAAAACAGCTTTGGTGGAACGCGTATCGCCGCGGGTGGTGGTGGCCGCCGGGCTCAGTGGCATGGGCGTGGCCATCGGTGTGCGCGTGGCGCACAAGGCGGCGGGGCTGCTGGTGGAATAGGCCCGTTCTTGAACTATCTTTCGATGCTCTTTGAGGTCCGGCAGTGGAAGGTGGTGTCTCGTCCTGTTCAACCAAAACCCGATGAACGATGGGAAACACGATCACAGCGCCAGGCGACGCCTCTCGCCGCCCCGGTCTGAACATGGTGCTCTGGGCCATGCAGGGCTTGCTGTTCCTTGCGTTCGGCGCGTTGGGCCTTATGAGCCTCACGATGCCAATACCCAAGTTGGCGGATTTATTGACATGGCCCGGGGCGGTCCCCGAGTTGCTCACCCGGGGCATCGGTGCCGTAGAAGTGGCGGGGGCCATGGGCGTTTTCCTGCCCGCGCTCGTGCGCATGCAGCCCTGGATCACCAGCTACGCCGCCATGGGATTGACCACGGTGATGATCTGCGCGGTGGGCTACCACATGATGCTCTTCCAAGGCAAGGCGATGTTGCCGAGCATCATCCTGGGCGTCATTGCGGGCTATGTGGCGTGGGGCCGCGAAACGGTGCTGCCGATCAAGGGGCGCGGTTGATCGTGTGGTCCGGTGGCCTAGGATCCGCATCACCCAAAGCGGGTGCGGGTGGCGGTGGCGCGCCCCGATCCAGGTGGGTCGGACCTCCGGAATGATCCGATCAAAGAATGCTTCATCGCGTTCGGCGGAACGGTTCGGCGGTCCACCGCCAGATGACGCTGAACCGTGGTGATCAGGCCATGGTCCTGATCGCCTCTACCAGCCGGTCCAGTTCCTGGGTGGTGGTGTACACGTTGGGCGTAACGCGCACGTGGTTGTACGGGGCCTCTACGCCCGGAATACCCGCGCGTTCGATGGCCACGGTGTGGATCTTCCACTTGGTATGGAGTGCTTCAGCGATGGCGGTCGCCTTTTTTCCCTCCATCCCGAAGGTGCCGATGGCGCAGCTGTACCGCGGGTCGTTCAGCGTTCGGAAGAAGATGCCGGGCACATCCATCACGCGATCCATCCAATAGCTCTTCAGGAAGTGCAGGCGTTGCTGCTTGCGCGCTGGTCCAATGAGGTTGTGCAGGTCGAGGGAGTAACCGGTGGCCATCTCGGCCGGGAAGCTGCGTGTGCCGAGCGTTTCGAACTTGCGTATGTCGGCGCTTTGCGGCTTGTCGTTGCTCAGCAGCGGCCACACCTTGGCGATCTTCTCGCGGGCGATGCGCATGAGGCCCGTGCCGAAGGGCGCGCACAGGAACTTGTGCAGGCTGGTGCCCCAGTAATCGCACCCGGTATCGGTGATCTTATGGTCGAGCACGGCGAAGGCGTGGGCCCCGTCCACGAGCACTTCGATGCCGCGCTTGTGCGCTTCGTCCGCGATCCTGCGCACGGGCATGATCTGGCCGTTCCAATTGATCACGTGGGTCACATGCACCAGCTTGGTCCGCGCGGTGAAGCGATCGGTGTACGCTCGCACGATGGCATCCTCATCGGCGCTTGGCAGTACGGGATCGGCGTACACGAGCTTCACGCCGTCGCGCAAGGAACGCTGCTTCCACGCGTTGGCCATGTTGGGATAGTCACAGGTGCTCACGACCACCTCGTCGTCCTTCTGTAACGGAAGTCCGAAAATTATGGTGTTGAGGGCCTCGGTGGTGTTGCGGCAGATGGCGAGTTCCTCGGGCGAGGTCCCCGCCAACGCGGCCAGGTTCATGCGCAGGGGTTCGCGGTCCTGATCGAGGATCCTCCACATGTAGTAGCTGGGGGCCTCGTTGCACATGCGTGTGTAATGATCCAGTGCTTCCGCTGTGGCGCGTGGCGAAGGGCTCACGCCGCCATTGTTCAGGTTGATCAGCGTGGGACTGGCGGCATAGGCCTGACGCACCTGTTGCCAGAAGGCCTCTTCGTCGCCAGGGTCGTGCAGCGTGGCCGGACGAGGTGAGGTGCCTGCGGCGAGGCCGGGGAAGGCGGCTTCCACATTCGTGTGCAAAGCGAGACCACCCAGCAGGGCGGCACTCTGTTGGATGAAGGAGCGGCGATCGGGCATGATGGCCCGAAGCTATGCGGCTACACCATTCCTTTGCACGCATGAGCAGCAACGACGGTCACGTGAAGACCAGCACCGAAGGCGGCATCGCCACGATCACCTTCCATCACCCCAAGAGCAACAGTCTACCGGGCCACGTGCTGCGCGGGATGGCCCAGGCGATCGGGGACGCGGGCAAGCGATCCGATGTCCGGGTGATCATTCTGCGCAGCGAGGGGGACAAGGCGTTCTGTGCCGGTGCCAGTTTCGATGAGTTGGTGGCGATAGACAACAAGGAGAAGGGACTGGAGTTCTTCAGCGGTTTCGCGCACGTGATCAACGCCATTCGCAAAGCGCCGGTGTTGGTGATCGGAAGGATCCACAGCCATTGCGTGGGCGGGGGTGTGGGCCTGGCCTGTGCGGTGGACATCGCCTACGCCCACGAAAGCGCGAGCGCCCGCTTGAGCGAACTCGCCGTGGGGATAGGCCCCTTTGTGGTGGGGCCCGCCGTTGAGCGCAAAGTGGGCACGGGGACTTTCGGGTTGCTCAGTGCCACGCCCGCCATGCGCCGCAGCGCCGCTTGGTGCGAGCAGCGCGGGATGTACGCGGAGGTATTCACCACGGTTGAAGATCTGGATGCCCGGATCGATGCGCACGCCAAGGAACTCGCCGCATACAGCCCCGAGGCCATGGCCGAACTGAAGAACGTGATGTGGAGCGGTACGGAGCACTGGGACAACTTGCTCACCGAACGTGCCGCGATCAGCGGGCGGTTGGTGCTCAGCGATCACACCCGGAACGCCATCGCGAAGTTCAAAGCGGCCACTGCGGAGAAGTAGCCAGGCGCCGCGAAGTCGCACCGGAAGAAAGCATGAGCGGCGAGTAGGTGCGCTATACCTCCACCGTACGGTCCACCACGTGTACGCGCACTTCTCGTTTGCGGCCCTGTCCGATCCCGGCGTTCGGCTTCAGCTGGACCGCTGGCCCTCTGCCGAGTGTCACACTCCACGGGTCTCCGGCCCATTCCATATTGTGTTCCATGGCCCTATTGTTTCACCAACTTGATCCCGCCCAACCACGTGCTACCGTTGGTGAGGTGAAGGTAGTACAACCCGGCTTGCAAGGCCCGCAGATCCAACGCGTTCTCCCCCATCACCGCCTTTTGCACCAGCACTTCCTGGCCTTGGGTGCTGACCAACCGGAGCGTGAGTTCGCCCTCACCCCCGACCCCTCTCCCGAGGAGAGCGGAGCCTGAGGGCAGCGTGACTTTCACCACAGTGCTCGTGCTCGTTGGGTTGGGAAAGACCGTTACCGCCTCCTTCAAATTGGTGATCTGCTCGGTGATGGGGGTGGAAAGATCATCGCATCCGGGGATGATGCAGCCCAGGCTGTCGACTTTCACCACCCACACATCCACACTGAGGCCCGGCGGATTGCTGCCGTTGATGTTGCCGCGCGCCTCTCCAACCACAATGAATCCCCCATCCGGTGTGGGTTGCACATCGCGGAACACCCCTTGGCAATCCACCACCGTGCTGTCAGAATACAAATACTCGCGCATCCATAGGCTATCGCCCTCGCTGGTGGCACGCAACAAGATACCCTTCCTGTAGGGAGGAACATTCAGCCCAGTGAACCATTTCTGGCCACAGGCGATCAGATCGCCTGAGATCGGTACTTCAGCAACAACAAAAAATCCGGTTCCATAGAACTCCCCGCCATATGTTCTGTTCCACAACTCCGTCCCACCCGTGTCGAGCTTGACCAATTGTGGCCGATCATCCGCATTCTGACCCACACCGTGCAAAGCAGCCGCATAGACGAGGTTCCCATCCTGAGTGGCGAGGACCGCAGCATTGGCCGCCTCATACGATGGCACGCCACCGAAATACTCCCACAGCAAGCCGCCAAGGCTGTCCGCATGAAGCACCCACTGCACATATTGCCCACCATTTCCAGGTATTTGTTGATACAAACCACCAATGAAGTAACCACCATCCGGTGCAAGATCGACCGTTGCGCAAAAATCCAACCGTGTCGGGTGACCGTAGGTCTGCCACCACTGCACGTTGCCGATGCTGTCGGTCTTGAGCAGGAAGATGTCCTGTACCCCTGTGGCAGTGGTAACACCTGTCAGAATGAAACCACCATCAGGGGTGGCCTTCAGTTGATAGCCGATCCAATGGTGTGCCGAAGGCCGTATCTCGAGGTAGTCGATCGGCTCGGAATTCTCACCAAGCCAGAAAATGGCCACTCTATTTGAATCGGAGAGATCCTGTGTTCCACCTCCGATCACGACCCTACCATCACTCAGCACCACACCTGAATTCGACCAGCCCGGATAGGAGGCCTTCAGCGGAATTTGAAACTGGTGCTCTTCGATCAATTCTCCGTTGGGATCAAGCTTGAAACTGATCACGGTAGAAGGGTAGTACAACGAATCGGTCCAAGGCATATTGCCGATCACTACGAACTGGTCGGCACCAATCTGCTCGATGCACCAGCCGAACTGACCAGTGCTGCCGATCGGATCATACCGTCGGCTAAAGCCTTGGCCGGTTGCCGTGGTGCAAATGCTCCACGGCAACACGATGGCCAGAGCAGCAGCCTTTGAAGGCCAAGGCATGGCTCAGCGCAAAGCGATGAACTTCACCACCCCCACCAGGATGCCATCGGCGCGCAAGGCCACAGCGTAAACCCCAGGTGGCAACTGGTTCTGTGGCAGTACCACAATACCGCCCTTCCGGCGCTCGGCTGTGCCGAGTGCCCATTCGTTCTTGGGCCTCCGGCCCTTCCTGTGATCGTTCGCACGGCCTATTCGATGATGAGTTTTGCCCCCGCCAACCACGTATCGCTGTTGGCCAGGTGCAGGTGGTACAAACCCGGGGCGAGGCCCGAGAGGTCCAAGGTATTGCTGCCGTGCGCCACCTTCTGTTCGCGGATCAATCGGCCCTGAGCGCTGACCACGGCGAAGCGAAGATGCGCGCTGCGCAAGGTCTCCGGTAATTCTACCTGCACCGTGCATTGGCCGTGCGCCGGGTTGGGGGCTACGCACAGCGCTCCCTTCAAATTGGTGATCTGTGTGGTGATGCCCAGGGGGATGTTGCAGCCCGGCACCAAACACCCCATGCTGTCCACCTTCACCACCCACACATCCTGACTGAGGCCCGGAGGGTTGTTGCCGTTGATGGCGCCATAGGTCGTGCCTACGGCCACAAAGCCCCCATCCGGTGTGGGCTGCACATCGCGCAAGGTGCCTTCGCAATCGGTGACGGTGCTGTCGAAGTAGGCATACTCCCGCATCCACAGGCTGTCACCCTGGCTATTCGCCCGCAGCAATATCCCTTTGCTATAGGGTATGTTCAGGTTGTTCACATAGTACCGTTGACCGCAGGCGATCAGGTCGTGGCTGTCGGTTATTTCGGCCACGGAAAAGAAGCCTGTACCATAGAAAGCGGTGCCGTAGGTCTGGTCCCAGATGGTGTTGCCGGCCGTGTCGAGCTTGGCCAGGTGAGGCCAGTGTTCTTGGTCGCTGCCACCGCTGTACTTGCCGGCCGCGTACACCACGTTGCCATCGAATGTGGCAAGTACCGCAGCACTGAATGTGGCTTCTACCGGCTGGCCATCCCATACTTGCCAGATCAGGTTACCAACACTGTCCGTTCTCACTATCCATTGCACTTTCCCATCGGGCGTTGCCAGATAATCCCCACCGATGTAATAACCACCATCGGGAGCATGATCGACCGAGGTCGCAATGTCCGACCGTGTCGGGTGCCCGTAGGTCTGCCACCACTGCACGTTCCCCAGGCTGTCGGTTTTCAAGAGGAAAATGTCCTGAACACCGGTGGCGCTTGTTACACCTGTCAAAATGAAACCTCCGTCACTGGTATTCTTGTGCTGATAAGCAATCCACGACCTGGATATCGGGAGTAGTTGCACACTGTGGACCAACATACCAGTTGAAGAGAACCAATAGATGGACGCCCTATTCGTGTCCGGTCCATCCGTCACCCCACCGGATACCACGACCCGACCATCGGGCAAGCTGGTTGAACAATTGGACCAGCCTATGTAGCTCGCCTGAAGGTCAAGAAAGGCGGTGTCTTGTGCCAGGAAATCACCCGAAGCATCAAAGCGCTCAACACTGCACACCGAGCTATAGGTAAGCATCGTCGCGCTGTCCAGCCATGGTCCGTTGCCGAAGACCAACAGATCACCAGCCGCTGTTTGCTCCGCGCTATATGCAGCACGCGCTTGTTGCCAACCGAACAGGTCGTGCCGCACATTGAAATCTTGCGCTGGTGCAGGGGAGCACATGCTCCCCTGCACTACGATCGCAAGACCAACTTTGCCAGTTGATCGTAGCATGAGCTACCGCACGCTGATGAACTTCACGGCACCCACGAGGATGCCATCAGCCCGCAAGGCCACCGTGTACAATCCTGGCGGTAGCACACTCTTCGGCAACTCTTCAATGCCACCAGCACCGCGGAGATTGCGCGTGCGCACGATGCGACCGGTCGCATCGCGCACCTCTATGGCTCCAACGGTGGCACCTTCAGGGATCCGATAGGTCAAGTACGCGTCGCCTTTCGTGGGGTTGGGGTATACAACCAGCCAGTTAGGCTCCAACGCGCCGGAGGCCGCGCGTCCTCCCATGAACGATCGGGTGCCGGTACCCGGCAGGATCACCTCGGTCACGGGGCGCTCACCCAGGGAGGTTGCCAGCCATGCTGCTGCCGCCGAAGCGCCGGGGCCTTCTCCTTCCGCGATGCCGTGAAGGGTGCTCTCTTGGGTAACGGACAGCGATTCCAACTCTTCCTCCGCTATCACTTTCGTTAGGTGAATGGCTTGCACATCCCACCATGCATCATGGTCATTGGCGAGAGCGGTGTTCAGGTCATTCTGTGCGGCGCTCACATCGTTATTTGCGAGATGCAACAGATAGATCTGCTGGTCGCTCCCCGGCACCGGATACTGTTGATGCATGGCGATGGCATCGGCGATGCTCACGGTGGGGTCTTCATCGATCGCAAGGGCGGTGTACACGGTCAGCGCTTCACTCTGCTCGCTCATCCAGTAGGCCAGTTCGCTTTCCATGATGGTCTGCATGTTCATGCCGCCACCCTGCTCACCGGACACCAGTTGTTTGTAGAAGGGGGTGAGGTCGCTCTCGTCCATCATGCGGTAGACTTCAGGTTCAAGCGGGCTGTTCGCAATGAGTGCTTGCGCCAGGTGCCAGGGATTCATGTCAGCGAACCTGTCCGTGAAGACCAGCTTCCAGATGTCGCTGCTCACTTTGGGCGCGACCAGCATCAGTTCATTGCGGATGTGGTAGCTGTCGTTCGCCGGGTTCACCACGAAATCCAATAATCCCTCCGTGTCGCCGCCATCGGTCCAATCGTCGTATGCGGCCTTCAAGGTAGTGCTTTCATTGGCCGCGTTCATCGTCTGCTCGGCCGCGTTGGCGCCACCACTGGCCATCATCATCATAGCCCCGGATCCGCATGCCTGGCTCCTATCGAAGAGGAACGTCGTGGGCTGATTGATCGTACCCAAGCCGCTCGGGATCAACGGCGGGTTGGTGAGGCAGGTGGGAACTACTTCCACCCCTGATGTGGGCGCATGGTGCCAGTACTGGAAGTAGAGCCCGTTGTTGTTGGGCACATCGTCCAACTTCATGTGCGCTTCACCGGTGCAACTCATCAGGAAGGTGTTACCAGCGGGTGCGGTGGGATCGAGACCTGACCCTTGCACTCCCCCCACGCTTACGTTCGGCCCAGTGAAGGCCAGGTCGAAATCATCATCCCCAGCCCCCGGCCCCAGGTAGCTGAACTGGTTGCACTTGAACTGGAGCCCATCGGTGATACCCTGACCATCGTTGACCCCTTGGATGGTAGCACCCGCGCTGTAGAGCACCCCATTGGTACCCTTGAACCCGTAGTAGGAGTTGTCGAAGAAGCGGTTGCTGTTACCCCCGAGGTCCTTGAAGGTGCTGCCCACCAGCGGGTTGCCATACAGTGGTGGTTGCAGGTCATTCACGGCCGCCCAAAATGAGTTGTGCTCGAAGAGGATCGTGGTCGTGCCATCCAGGTAGCTGCCGTACACGGGCGCACCCAAGCCCTGGCCCACCATGTCCAGGTCGGGTTCTTTGAACTCGCAGTTGACGACCCGCGCATTGCCCGAGGCCACGATGCCCAGGCCGTGGCCACAGCCGGTGAAGAAGGCACCGTCCACGAACACCGGCTTGGCATTGGCGTTGGCCGCGAAGCAGCCACCCTCCAGACTGGTGAAATGTGGATCGCGGCCGTTGAGCGGTAGGATCCGCAGATCGGTATTGAAGCCCTCGATGCCCTTGCCCCATGCGGCCACCTGGTTCTGGTCGAGCGAAGGCGAGGTGTTCTCGAAGGTGCAACCGTGGATGTTCAGGCGCGGGTAGGCGTTCACGTAGAGGTGCGTCTTCGGGGTCCTGTCCGGGTAGTTCAGCGGGCCGGTGGTGAGGAAGTCGCACTCCTGGAAATTGGTAACGGGCGTGCCCGCGGTGTTGTATGGCCGCAGCACCACGTCGTAGATGTTGTTCCGGAAGGTGGCGTTCACACCGAACACCCGCGCACCACGGTCGGTGGCGACACTGCCCACAGGATCATTGATGTCCGCATTGGCCGCCAGCACGGCCACGAAGGCGTTCTCGATAATGGCATCGCCGCTGATCTGGATGGTGGACTGGTGCGTGCTGTTCTGGTTGGGATTGTTCGTGTTACCCAAGGCCTTGATGCCGTCCCACATGCCGTTGCCACAGGGCCCGATGTTGGTGAGGCGTGCGCCGCCGGTCACTGTGAGTGCACCGCCCGGCTGCACCACGATGTTGGTGGTGTACCCGATGCGGCGGCTATCGGCGAAGGAGATCACGGCGTTGTTGTTGATGAGGAGTGTTTTCCCCGCAGGAACCACGACGCTACCCCGCACGTTCATACTGGAACCCCAGGTTTCGTTGGCTGTGAGGGTGTACACGTTGGAGGGGTCGTAGGGGTGCGAGGCGTGGAATGTGGCGTAGAGCGTGGGATCGCTTTCGCAGCCGTTGAATTTGATGAGGTAGCCGTCCTCGTTGTTCTTGCCGGTGTTGCCACAACTCACCAAGCCGCCATCATCGGCCTCGATCACATTGAACGAGCATTGCCGCTGCCGGATGTTGTCGGGGTTGCAGACTGGCGTTACTCCGTCGACGGCATCCGCATCCCATGTACCCTCCCAAACGACCGAACCGTCGTCCAGGTCAACCTCAGCCATATAGCTGTCGCTGAGCCAATATCCCCAGTCCGAGATCCCTGCCTGGGTCCAATCGAACGGATCGGGTGCGGTACCAAGCGGCGGGACGGGATCGTAACCGAAGGTGGTTTGCAGGCAATTCTGCACGGCAAGCGGAAGCGAAATAGCAGGCGGGGGGGAATTGAAGGTCAGGGGGTTCGAGGCGCTTTGGATGCTCTTCGTGCAACCAAGGATGATGTTGCCGTTGGCGCGTTGGTTGGCGGAGAACCAGTGATCGAAGCCGCGCATCCAGCCCAAGTTGACCGGATCGTTCCAGACCAGGTCCCCGTTAAGATCCAACTTGTACACACGCCCCACAGCGGTATGGTCGGCCGAGCCCCACCACGCCCCGATGTGATCGGAGAGCACGGGCCAGATAACCGATGTGGTGCCGCCGCTCACGGCGAAGCACGCGCGATTGGAGCTACATGCCGAGTTCTCGCTCAGGTCGAAATCCGGTTCATCGTTGTCCGTATCCGCCCACCATGCCGGTGTCGACCCATTATCGTTGTAATACAGCAAGAAAGCGGAGAAAATGCCGGTCGGATAGCGCACTCCGGTGATCAGGTACTTGTCCTGCGCTGGATCAGGGTGCCTGACGATGCGAAAGGCCTGGCTGCCCAGGTTGCTATCGGGCCAGAGCCCGGAGGGATGCGTGCTGTCCATCACCTGTTTCCAATTCAGCATGCCGTTCACATCCACATCCACCAAGAAGGGACGATCCCTGATGACCTGCTGGTCGCCGATCGGGACCTTGCAATAGCCAACGACCCGGTAGCCACCCACACCATCGGGGTCCACCTCGGCCACCGAAGATCCCTGGGTGCGCATGGGCATACCCACAACAGGATCGTCCGCTGGGCCGTAATAATGGTTCCAAAGGGCATGACCATCGGTGCGGTCCACTTTCATCAGCACCATCTTGCGGGCCCTGGTATCCGGATCACAGCCACCTTCCGCCACATCGTAGTGCTCTTGTTGACTTACGGTAGGGTTGTAGTAAAAAGGTTGCGCGGTACCCGGCATGTTGGGCCATGGGGCCATCTGCTCACTGAATCCGGCAACCACCAGATCACCATTCTTGTCCTGAATGATCCCGTCGAAGGAGCCCACCAGATAGGTGTGCATCCATAGGCGGTTGCCAGCGAGGTCGTAGCAGGCCACCGTACCCGTAATGGTGCCCCAGCGCTGTTCGAATGTTTCCAAGTACGTGGGGTTCGGGTACCCGGTGTTCGTATTTCCTGGTGGACAGTCCCCATTCTGGTTGAAGTAGTTGGGAATGTATGAATATCCGCACACCGCGTAACCGACATGTGCACCTACCGCATCCCGCACCAGACAAACGTCGTTGTACCAATCGCGACCGGAAGCCGTTTGCGGCACGTTGAGATCCGCGGGCAGATCCTCGTTATTATAATGCTCCATACCTGCATCCCACACGAAGCTCAGGCCCGGAGGGCGTTCCGGGAGGGCGTGTTGCCTGAGCCACTCAACGGATGGCAACTGGGCCATGAGAGGCGCAGAAATAATACCGAGGAGAATTACCCCCCCCCATTTTCATTTTCGCCCGTCCAGCACGGTTTCGCGGGCCTTCTCCCCCTTCTTTGGCAGCGGGATCCACCCCCTGCTTTTCACTTGTCCGGAACGCCTTCATCGGTTCACTGGATTTTTGTTAGTGGAGCAGTAGCGAAGAAGGGGAAGAAGAATGGAACGGGCAAGGAATTTTTATGAACGATCGGTGCGAAGGGCAGGGAACGGTGGGGATGGGACAGGGAACGGACGATCCATACAAGAGACCCGCATCCCAATTGCGCAGGATGATCAATTAGAGGTGTCACGCTGAGCGCGCCGACCGCCCCGCTGCGAAGCGCGGAGCACGAAACGGGGCTGAACGATCCTGATGAGACCCTGCAAGGGGGTTGGAAGCACTCCTCGCCTTGCGCGCCGACGCCGAAGCGCTCTGGCGCCTTGCTGCGCCGAAGCGGCTACGCGAAGGCGATGCAGGCGCCCGTAGCGGCTACGCAAAGGCGCAGTCGGCAGGCTCAGCGTGACA
>JAFDZE010000031.1:23078-27765 GCA_018267155.1 Bacteroidota bacterium
GCAGGCTCAGCGTGACAAGTGGAGGAGAATAGGGAATCGCTTCGGTCCTTCCTTCGTCAGGACAGGCGCACTCAGTGTGACACGGGTGGGGAGCTTGCATGGCCTCGCGGGATCGTACTGAACTGTCACGCGGAGCGTGGCTACGGAACGATCGGGTCTGAGAATTCATACGAAATATGCTTCATCCCACTTGCGAGAAGGGCAAGCAGGACCTGTACTGCCAAGGCGGTATCGGACCAGGCTTATTTGCGAGATGGTATTCCCTGCGGTTCCGTGCCCGAGCAGGACCAACCAGTGCCCCAAAACCTTCACACGGCCTTCACGCGCTCCACCACGTGCACGCGCACCTCGCGCTTGCGGCCCTTCACGGGCATGGTGCGTTCCTCCCCGAAAGCGAACCGTGCGGTGGCCCCGGGCATGCGGGCCAGGAGTTCGGCACTCACCACCAGATCGGCCTTGAGGTCCTTGGCCACGGTGAGCATGCGGTTGAGGGTGTTCATCACATCGCCGCTGAAATCGATGGTGCGCTTGATGTGGCCGGTCTGGGCGGTGATCACGCGGCCGCCGTGCAGCGCGCCGCGGAACTTGGGCACCACCCCGAACTCCTGCATCAGCATGCTTTCGTTAGCGGCGATACGCGCCATGATGTCGAAGTAGAGGTCCAGGCCGTTGTTGCGATCGACCCCCTTGCGCATGGTCCAGGTGAAGATCACCTCGTCGCCGATGTACTTGTGGATCTCGGCCTCGTTGCGCAGAACGGCATCGGTCATGAGCGAATGGACCGTGTTCAGGAAACGGAAGTACAGCAGGTCGCCGAGCCGTTCGTTCAGGGCGGTGCTGCCCACCAGATCGATGCTGAGCATGATGCGCTCCTCGGCCACGGGCCGTTCGAAACGACCGAGCAGGAAACCGAGGAACATGCGGCGGCCCATGAACTCCTCCACCTGCACGATCAAGATGGCAATGGACGACACCACCACCACGCGCAGCATCAGCCGGTAGAGCTGGGGCATCAGCATCATCTGTTTCGGACTGAATGGAGCGTCCTGAGCGAGGGGAAGATCCTGTTCGCTCCCGAGCAAGAATGCGATGATGATAAAAACCAGGGTGAGCATATTCACCGCGAGGACCTTGCCCAGGAACTGCAGGGGAATGGCCAGGGCACGGAAGCGTCGGCCGAATAGGAACTCCTCCAGCACGCCGGTCCACACCCCCAGCAGGAACCACGCGCCCAAGAACCGTTGCACATCGTCGCCACTGAAGAGCATGAGCACCAAGGCCGCACCCGTGGTGACCAAGCCGTACTTCAGCAGCTTGGCCAGCTTGTACCGGGTGATGGCGGAGAAATAGAGCATGGCGCAGGTGCCGTATGACGGATCGCAGGATGCTTACAGACGCCTGCGCCCCCTCGCAATGGACACGCACGCTCCGCCTTCTGCTGTGATCAAAATGGCCGCGAAACTACGGTCATGGCATCTTTGGGCCCATGATGCTGGCGCGGTTGCTCAGTTGGTTCTGGCCGGTGCGGATGCGTACGGAGGAAGGAACATTGGGCACGGTGGAGCTCACATGGGAACAGGGTCGCTTGGTCGTGAACAGTGCCAACGCCAACCAGAGTTTCGGTAGCTTGCACAGGGTATGGCAGGAGGCCTTCGCCAAAGCCGGTGTTGCCACAGAACGCCCGCTCACCACGCTGCTACTGGGCTACGGAGGGGGAAGTGCGGTGCATATCCTCCAGAAGGAACTCGGACTGGAGACGGCGATCACCGGAGTGGATATGGATCCGTTGATGTTGAGGATCGCGCGGGAGTTCTTTCCTCCGCCCCATCCTGAACGGGTGCGCATGGTGCAAGCCGATGCATTCACGTACGTAAGGGAGGCCAAGGAAACTTTTGACCTGGTGGTGGTGGACCTGTTCCGTGACCTGGACTTCACCGAAGGCGTCGAAAGCCCGGAATTCCTCCGCGACCTGAAGCATATCTTGACGCCTGGTGGCACGCTCTTGCTGAACACGATCGCTCATGACGAACGGAGTACCGCACGCAGCGCACGTTCGGGCCGGGAACTACGTCTATTGTTCAACCATGTGGAAGAGCACCCCTGTCAGGAGCACAATCGGGTGTTCATTGCTTGGTGAATCGACTGGCAGGCAGCCGCTTGCGTGCGAGGGTGCCGTGGTCCGAAATTTGTCGAACGCCGTTTTCCGGAACGCATTGACCAGAACGAGGCCCCTTCCCTTGCTTGTCGCCCTGCTGGGTGCGGTGTTCGCCTTGTCAGGATCGGCGCAACCCGTCTGTTCCATCAACTTGGGCGCCGATGTGACCATTTGTGCAGGGGAGTCCACCACCATCACCGCGCCGGCCGGCTACCCGAACTACCTGTGGAGCACAGGGGCGACCTCGCAGAGCATAACAGTCAGCACGGCGGGCACCTACTGGGGCGAGGCGATCTATACCAGTGCCAACCTCGTCACCAACGGCGATTTCAGCGCGGGAAATACGGGCTTCACCTCGCAGTGGACGTACAATTCAAATCTGCAGGGCGAGGGCACCTACTTCGTGGACAATGCGAGTACGCCGCACCACCCGCAGTTCAGTGGCACGGGGAACGGCAACTTCATGATCGTGAATGCGGGCTGGGGCTCCGTATCTCAAGGCTTCTGGGATGTGTGGTGCCAGAACATCACGGTATGCCCAGGGCAGACCTACGCACTGAGCTATCGGGCGCGCACACTCTCCAACGCTACACCAGCGCGTCTGCAGTGGTACGTTGATGGGGTGCCCACGGGCTCCGAGGTGACCCTGCCCGCCTTCAACAACGGCTGGACCACGGTGAACCAATTGTGGACCACGGGTGTGGGGCAGACCAGCGCCAACGTGTGCATCCGTGTAATGAGCGGCGACGGTGTGGGGAACGACTTCGGGTTGGACGACATCAGCATCAGCGGCACCATCCACTTGCGCGACCAGGTGCAGGTGAACGTGACGCCCCTGCCCGTGGTGAACCTGGGGCCGGATCAGACGCTCTGCCAGGGCGACCAGTACCTGCTGAACGCTTTTGTACCGGGCGGCAGTTATGTATGGCAGAACAACAGCACCGCCTCCAGCTTCAACGTGACCACAGCCGGGAATTACAGCGTAACGGTCACAGCCAACGGGTGCAGCAACAGCGACAACATCGCGGTGGCGTACAACCCGAACCCGGTCGTGGACCTGGGCGGTGACCAGAGCTTGTGTGCTGGCGATCAGGTGGTGCTGGATGCCACCACGCCCGGCGCTACATATGTCTGGCAGAACGGCAGTACGGCGCCCACCTTCAACGTAAGCGGGCCGGGCACCTACGATGTGGACGTAACGGTGAACGGCTGTACGACCAATGATGCGGTAACGGTGAACTACAACCCGCTCCCGACCGTGGACCTGGGACCGGACCAGGTGCTTTGCGAGGGAACACCACTTCTGCTTGATGCCACGGTGACCGGTGGTAGTTATGTATGGCAGGACAACAGCACATCGCCGACCTTCAACATCACCACGGCGGGGAACTATGGCGTGATCGTAACGGCCAACGGCTGTAGCAACAGCGGCAACATCACGGTGGCATACAACCCCAACCCCGTGGTGGACCTTGGGAGCGATCAAACGGTTTGCGCCGGTGATCAGGTGCTTCTGGATGCCACGACACCCGGTGCATCGTACACATGGCAGGACGGAAGTACGGCGCCCACCTTCGACGTAAGTGGGCCAGGCACCTACGATGTGGACGTAACGGTGAACGGATGCACGACCAACGATGCGGTCACGTTGAACTACAACCCGCTCCCGATCGTGGACCTCGGGCCTGATTTAGCGATCTGCGCCGGTGAGCTGATCACACTGGACGCGAGTCAAACCGGAGCAACGTACGTCTGGCAGGACGGCAGCATCAACGGCACGTTCGACGTTACGAATGCCGGGACCTACAGTGTGCAGGTCAACCTGAACGGTTGTATCGCCAATGATGCCATCAACGTGACGGTGGATCCGATGCCCGTGATCGATCTCGGGCCGGACCTTATGTTCTGCAATGGCGACCAGGTGTTGCTCGATGCTACCACGCCCGGCGCCTCCTACCTCTGGCAGGACGGGTCCACTGCAGCGACCTTGTTGGCCACCACCACCGGCACCTACGATGTGGATGTCACCGTGAACGGCTGCACCACCAACGATGCCGTCACCATCACCTTCAATCCCGTCCCAACGGTAGACCTGGGGCCGGATATCACCGTATGTCAAGGCACGCCTTTGCAATTGGACGCCAGCAACCCCGGATCCACCTACCTCTGGCAGGACGGCAGTTCCAGCGCCACCTTTGATGTCACGGCTTCGGGCACCTATTCCGTGGATGTCTTCCTGGGCACCTGTGCGGCCAGCGACGTGATCAATGTGATGGTGCAACCCGCACCCGTGGTTGACCTGGGACCCGATCAGGCGGTGTGTACCGGCGACCAGGTGTTGCTCGATGCCACCACGCCCGGCACCTCCTACCTCTGGCAGGATGGCTCCACTGCAGCGACCTTGTTGGCCACCACCACCGGCACCTACGATGTGGACGTTACCGTGAACGGCTGCACCACCAACGATGCCGTCACCATCACCTTCAATCCCGTTCCAACGGTAGACCTGGGGCCGGATATCACCGTATGTCA
>JAFDZE010000031.1:27814-28066 GCA_018267155.1 Bacteroidota bacterium
ACCTACCTCTGGCAGGACGGCAGCTCCAGCGCCACCTTCGATGTCACGGCTTCGGGCACCTATTCCGTGGATGTCTTCCTGGGCACCTGTGCGGCCAGCGACGTGATCAATGTGACGGTGCAACCCGCGCCCGTGGTTGACCTGGGACCCGATCAGGCGGTGTGTACCGGCGACCAGGTGTTGCTCGATGCCACCACGCCCGGCGCCTCCTTCCTCTGGCAAGACGGGTCCACTGCAGCGACCTTGTTGGCC
>JAFDZE010000032.1 GCA_018267155.1 Bacteroidota bacterium
ACAGTATCAAGTCGGGGTCGTTGGGGGGTGGGTCGGTACACGGTTCGGAGTATCGAAATTCGGCTCGCGCGCCATCCTGATCCGCCTCCGCATTGTCCTGTTGACGGACGGCATCAAGCTGGCCTTCGTTACGCGATAGCGAGGCCTGTTCGCCTACAGGCTTCAACACGCACACGAGAAGCGGGACGCCGAGAACCGTCCCCCTCCTCGGTGAAGAAGGGAATGGCCTTCACGGCCCTCGCTCATACACCCGCACGTAGTCCACTTCCATCATGGCGGGCAGGTCCGGAATGGGTGGGCCGTTGCCGAGGGCATCCACCAGCGGGTCATCGATAAGGCCGATACCCAAGATTATGGAAAGTTCCTGGTCTTGTGCAGGAAAGGCCTGATTTTGCACGTAGATACCGGTTGGGATCCAGCAGGAGGATACAGGTCGTCCCAACAGGTCGAAGAGGCGGCTCGCACGAGCCACAAGGTCATCGTCTATGTAGAAGTCGATGAACCAGGTGTCCCAATCACAGCGATAAGTATGGAATCCGTCAGGCAGCCAGGGCATGGGAAATCGTTCTTCGGAGCTGGCATGCCGGGCGTTGCAGGCATCATTGTACCGGTGAAGGGCGTAGTGGTAGTCATCCGGATCTTTCCAGAGTTGCTCCATGATGTCGATCTCCGAACAGGAGGGGCCGCCACCGAAGAGCCAGAACGCAGAGGTGATATAGCGGGAGTGACTACGTGGAATGCGCACGACACTCGAAGCGGCCTTTCGCAAAGGGCATGCGACTGTGCAGCATGCCCGATGAATACACCGAGGTGAACGAGAACCAGGAATCGGGCGTGCCGCGCTTGAGCACGAGTTGGACGGTGCCTTGGCCGGTCATCACCACGTTCTCATCGCGGAAGATCTGCATTTCGTTCGGAAGGCCATGTGTGCGGCTGGCCTCGCAATCGTCGTAAGCCATGCAGTACGGGTAGAAACGGAGCCATGTGCCGGTGTCCAATTCTGTTCCGTTGAATTCATCCACAAAAACAAGGTGCCATTCACCGTGTGAGCAGAGGTCGGCTTCTTCCAGCATGACCACTTTGTGCTGTTTCGGATCAGCGAGTGTTTGGGCCCGGTTGGGCGCACTGGCGAGCAGGGCCATCGTGAAGGCACCAGCCATTCTCATGGCGCGGGCTCATTGCTTTTCCTTCTCGATGTCAGCTGCTGTCGCAGCGCGAGAACCAATGCACAATAGGGGATCAGCCATGCGGTCTTCGTTCCGAAACGGTCGGCGGTCATTACCAGTCCCGCATTCACGCACACGTTCACCACAAGTCCCGCGAGCAGGAAGACCACCAGCGGGGTAATACCTTGAATATGGGAGCCTCTGAGGCCGATGGCCAATTGTGCGAGGAGAGCCAGAAGCGCAATGACCATCACCACATTGTACAAATGGTTGGCGTTCACCAACGGTGCCCAGAACCGGGCATCGTCCATTTGCCGCGCTGCATCGAATTGTTGCACCTCGGAGGGAATGAACCGGGTTATGCGTTCGTGCAGTGCGGTCCCCTCACCGAAGGCTCCGTTCCCGTCACCCACGTTGAAACGGATGAACTGCCTCCCGATGGAAACGCCGGCCGCCTTCATATGCATCCTTAGCAGTGCAGGTTCAGCGAAGGACGATCGTGCGATGTGCGCGAGTTCTTCTTCCTGTTCGTGGTGGTCCTTGTACAGATTGAGCGGCGAATTCTTGTCCCATAAGAAAGCATTGGCATCCTGTGGTATGCTGCCTTTGCGCGCACAGAGCACGAAGTTCTCCTCTCCGCAGTGTTCGTCCAGGTACCGTTGCAGGATACCGGCATCGGCCATGCGTGCGGCGAAGAAGGTGTGCTTGGACTTCGCGAGCGATGGTCCCATGGCCAGTGAACCGATAACGGCAAGGAGGACGACGGATCCGAAGGTGCGCCACCGGGCAGCGAACGGCACGGTGCGACGCACGGTATGCCGCAACACCAATAGTCCAGCGAGGAGGAGCGCGGTGATGCCGATATGCGACATGTGCATGGCGAAGGACATCAGGAACAACGCGAACAGAAGTGCGCGTTCACGACGATCCCCGGAGGTGAAGAACAGCAGGTACAGCGTGAAAAGCAGAATCGGGGTGAACACATCGGTGATGATCTGTCCACTTACGAATGGCAGGCCACTGAGCAAGGAGACCAGGATGATGACGGCGGCGCGCATCATGCTGTTCGTGGATCCGATGCTTTTCAGCGATCGTCCGATCACGTAGGCCAGCAACATGGACTGAGCGATCACAACGGTCCACAGGCTCCATCCGTTGAAACTGGTCACCCGGATGAATAGGCCGTATGTGATCGGCCTGTCCTTGAGCGTTTCCAGTTCGAAGCCGGAGATGATGTAAGAGGAGGTATCCGAATAGACGATCGGATAGCCATTCCAGATGGCAGCGCCAGAGAGGGCTAATGCACAAAGCAGGGTGGACGCACCAGCGAGGTACCAAGGTTCGCGCATCTTCGGCCCGTTCATGCCGCCAATATCCTCACTTCGGGGCTTTCCAGTAGATCCACGCGGCGATCAAGGCGAAGATCAAATTGGGTGCCCACACGGCCACGAAGGCGTTGATCCCGGCGTTGGTGGCGGCCACGGTGCTCAATTTGCCCAGGAAGATGTATATGAGGATGAGAATGACGCCCAACACCAGGTGAACACCTGTTCCCCCGCGCGTCTTGCGGCTGGCCACGCCCACGCCGATGAGCGTGAAGACGAATGTGGCGAAGGGCGCGGCCGTGCGCTGGTCCCGCTCCACCTCGTAGAAGGCCACCGTGCTGCTGCCCCGCATCTTCTCGGCTGTTATGAAGTCCGCCAGTTCCTCGCGGTCCATGGCCCCGGCTATGGCCAGCCGCTGCCCGATGTCGCTGGGCCGCAACGGCAGCAGCGTGTCCAATTCATGGCCCTTCGACAGGACCTCGTGCGGGTTCGTCAAAACCCCACCGACCGGCACCGGGATGGTCCGGATGCGCCAGTCGACGAACCGCCATTTGCCTGATACGGTATCATAAATGGCGTGATCGGCCTCCAGCTTTGAGCGCAGTTCGCCGTTCTCCCACCGCGCCACGCTCATGCGTGTGGCGGTCAGTGTGGGCATGTCCATCCCATGCATGTACACGATGACCCCCGGCGCCACCTCGCGCAGCAGGTCGTTGCCCTCCACCCGGTACGGGTTCCAGATGTGCGCCTTCTCGAAGGCCAGGCGCGTGCGGTTGGCGCCGGGCAGCAGGAACACGTTCAGGTACAGTGATATGGCGGCCAGGAAGGTCGCCGCGATCATGTACGGCCGCACGAAGCGGTTGAAGCTGACGCCTCCGCTGAGCATGGCGATCACCTCGCTGCGCCCCGCCAGCCGACTGGTGAACAGCAGAACGGCCAGGAAGATGAACAGGCCGCTGAAAAAATTGGCGTAATAAAGAATGAAATTCACGTAATAGTCCACCACGATCTCCCGGGTGGTGGCGTGGCTCTTGGCGAAGTCGCCCGTCTTCTCGCTGATGTCGAACACCACGGCGATGGCCATGATGAGCACCAGCAGGAGGAAGAAGGTGCCGAGGAACTGCCTGATGATGTACCGGTCCAGCGTCTTCAGCATCACGATCTGTTCTTCCTGATGATGATCCTGTTCATGAACCGGCCGAAGGCGGATCGTTCGCGCGGTGAAGATCGTGGAAGATCGGAACGAAGCAAGGTCCGGCCCACTTCCGATCAACCCGTGATCCGTTGCTTCAGCAGTGGCAAGGTCCGTGCCTTCCATGTACTGAAACTGCCATCCAGGATGTGTTCGCGGGCCTCGCGCATCAGGTCGATGTAGAAGGTGAGGTTGTGCAGGCTGGCGATCTGCTGGCCGAGCATCTCGTTGGTGGTGAACAGGTGGCGCACGAGGGCCCTGCTGTACTGCTGGTCCACCCAGCAGGTGCCGTCCGGATCCAGTGGCGAGTGGTCATCGGACCAGCATTTGTTCTTGATCTGTACCACGCCACGCCGGGTGAAGAGCATGCCGTTGCGGCCGTTGCGCGTGGGCATCACGCAGTCGAACATGTCGATCCCCAGGGCGATGTTCTCCAGCAGGTTCCACGGTGTTCCCACGCCCATCAGGTAGCGTGGCCGGTCCTTGGGCAGGATGTCGCAGCACAGCTCGGCCATGGCGTACATCTCCTCCTCGGGCTCGCCCACGCTGAGGCCCCCGATGGCATTGCCTTCCGCGCCTTTCGTGGCGATGTACTCGCAGCTGCGCGCGCGCAATTCCGGGAATGTACTGCCCTGCACAATGGGAAAAAGCGCTTGCGCATGTCCGTAGCGCGGCTCCGTGCCGCTGAAACGCGCGATGCATCGGTCCAGCCAGCGGTGCGTGCGGTGCATGCTGTCGGTGGCGTACTTCACGTCGCACGGCCACGGCGTGCATTCGTCGAAGGCCATGATGATGTCGGCCCCGATGCTGCGCTGGATGTCCATCACGTTCTCAGGGGTGAAGAGGTGGCGGCTGCCGTCGATGTGGCTCTGGAACTTGACGCCCTCCTCGGTGATCTTGCGGATGTCGCTGAGCGAATGCACCTGGAAGCCCCCGCTGTCGGTGAGGATGGGACGGTCCCAGCCGTTGAATTTGTGCAGGCCTCCCGCGTGCTCCAGCACATTCGTACCTGGCCGAAGGTACAAGTGGTACGTGTTGCTGAGCATCATGGGGGCCTTCACGTCCTCGCGCAACTCGCGCATGTGAACGGTTTTCACCGCACCCAGGGTCCCCACGGGCATGAACACGGGTGTGGGTACCGCGCCGTGGTCCGTATGCAATTCACCCGCTCGGGCCTTGCTGTCGGGGTCGGTGGTGTGGAGGACGAATTTCATGCGGGCCGCGAAGATGGGGCTTCAGGCGTGGTCCCGAAGGCCAAGCCCATGCTGATGTCGGACACCGCACTGGTCGGACCGTATTTGCCGGCCATTCCTTAGGGGGAAACGCATGGTGCCGGTCCGGACCGGGAGATCCGCATTCCTGCCGACAGGGCGAGCGAAGGCTCCCTTCCACGCCCCCGCTGTTCATAACTGCCCGGCCCGCACCCTGTCCCCCGGGAGCCTCCCGGTAGCTTCGCCCCGATACCGTTCCCTGCGGCCTTCCGTGTTGTCCACCCTCGTACCGTACATCCTCTGGGCCCTGATCGCCGCACTCATCGTGCTGGCGCTCTATCACTTCGGTGCGTTCATCCGGCTCGCACTGAAAGGACTGAGGACCGATGTCGAACCCGACCGGAGCCTGCCCGTGAGCATCATCGTGTGCGCGCGCGACGAAAGCGTGTCGTTGCAGCAATTGATCCCGCTCCTCATGGACCAGGACCACAAGGAGTTCGAGGTGGTCGTGGTGAACGACCGCAGCAACGATGACACCTGGGAGATCCTCCAATGGATGAAGCCGAACTTCCCCCGCCTGAACCCGGTGAACATCCAGGCCGATGCCAAGTTCAGTTACGGGAAGAAGCTGGCCTTGGGCGTGGGCATTCGCAGCGCGAAGCATCCGCATGTGCTGCTGACCGATGCCGATTGCATGCCTGTGAGCCGGGATTGGGTGAGCACCATGAGCGCCGGTTTCCGCAACGGGAAACAACTGGTGATCGGCTTCAGCCCGTATGAGAAGACCGGCGGCCTCACCAACCTGGTCGAACGGTTCGATGGCATCAGCAAGGGGGTGCAGTACCTCAGCTTCGCGCGGGCCGGGTTCCCGTACATGGGCACCGGTCGCAACTTGGGCTACACCAAGGACACCTTCCTGGCTGTTCAGGGCGGCACTCGATCGCACACGGCGCTCATGAGCGGCGACGATGACCTGTTCGTGAATGAAGTGGCCCGTGCGAGGAATACCGTCGCCGTGTCCGATGGGCGCTCGTTCATGACCACGCGCGGAACGCCGGATATGATCACTTGGCTCCGCCGCAAACGCCGCCACTACACCACGGCGCGCCACTACCGCTTCATCCACCAGGTACTGCTCACCCTGCTGCCCATGGCTCGCGCGGTGATGTGGGCCGCCACCGTGCTGCTGCTCGTGGCCGGCCAATGGCCTTGGGCCGTGGCGGCGCTCGCGATCGAACTTTGTGCTTTCCTGCCGGTCCGCGTGGGCGCCATGCGCCGCCTCGGTGCGGGCCGCATCGTATGGTTCACGATCCCCCTCGAATGGTTGTTCCTCATCCTGGAGCCGGCGCTGTACTTCAGCACCATCCTCATACCCCCACGCCGATGGAAGTGAACGAGAACCTCAGTGAAAAGGCGGTGTACGACCTGGACCTCGTGCGCCGCGCGGTGGACAAGAAAGACCAGAAGGCCTACGCCGAACTGATGTCGCGCTACCGCGATTCGATCTACTTCATGCTGCTGAAGATGATCAATAACAAGGACGATGCTGAGGATCTCACCATCGAGGCGTTCGGCAAGGCCTTCAACCGTCTCCATCAGTACACGCCCAATTTCGCCTTCAGCACCTGGCTCTTCAAGATCGCGTCGAACAACTGCATCGACTGGATCCGCAAGCAGAAGAAGAAGCGCATGCTCAGCATCGATGCGCCCATCGGCACCGATGATGGCGACGAGATGCACATCGAGCTGAAGGGGCAAGGGCCCGATCCCGCCGATGTGGCCATCCGCAACCAGAAGAACGAGCTGATGCGCGAAGTGGTGGACAAGCTCAAGCCGCGCTACCGCCAGCTGGTGGAACTGCGTTACTACCAGGAATACAGCTATGAGGAGATCGCCCAGGAACTCGACCTGCCGCTCGGTACCGTGAAGGCCCAGCTCTTCCGCGCCCGCGAGTTCCTCATGAACCTCCTCGACAGCCGCAAGGACACGATCTAGTGCATGCTGGGACACAGGCTTCCAGCCTGTGAAAGAGTGTTGCGGGAGCACAGGCTTCCAGCCTGTGTGGATTGTTGCAGGAGCACAGGCTTCCAGCCTGTGTGGATTGTTGCAGGAGCACAGGCTTCCAGCCTGTGGAAGAGTGTTGCAAGGGCACAGGTTTCCAGCCTGTGTGGATTGTTGCAGGAGCACAGGCTGGAAGCCTGTGGAAGAGTGTTGCAGGAGCACAGGCTTCCAGCCTGTGTGGATTGTTGCAGGAGCACAGGCTTCCAGCCTGTGGAAGAGTGTTGCAGGAGCACAGGTTTCCAGCCTGTGCAGAAAAAAATAGAAGCGCCAGGGGCACAGGCTTCCAACCTGTGCGGATGTCCTTCGCAAAACCGACAACAAGAAGCGTATTCCGCGATGACCGGTCTGGATCTCCTCCTCAAATACTTCCCGGACCTGTCACCGGAGCAGCGCGATCGCTTCATGTCGCTCGGTCCGTTGTACCGGGAGTGGAACGAGCGCGTGAACCTCATCTCGCGCAAGGACATCGAGCACCTCTATGAACGGCATGTGCTGCATTCGCTCGGTATCGCGAAGGTGCTGCTGGAAAGCTCGTCCGCGCCTGTGGCGCGGACGATGCGGGAAGGGCGCTTGCAGCGCCCATGGGAAGGTACACGTTTCATCGACGTGGGTACGGGCGGGGGCTTCCCGCTCGTGCCGCTGGCCGTGCTGTTCCCGCAGTGCATCTTCCACGGCATCGACGGCATCGGCAAGAAGATCATGGCCGTGCAGGGCGTCATCGAAGGGCTCGGGCTTCAGAATTGTACCGCTGAACAGGTGCGTAGCGAGCAGCACCGGGAGCGTTACGATGTCATCGTGAGCCGCGCCGTCACCACCCTGCCGGAGTTCATCCGCGCCACGAAGCACCTGGTACGGAAAGGGGAGGGGCGCATGTACTACCTCAAGGGCGGCGCGCTGGCCGATGAGATCCTGCCCGTGCGCAACCCCGTACGTGTGCATGACCTGAACAGGTGGTTCCCCGAGGAATTCTTCGCCACGAAAAAGGTGGTGGAGGTGGAGATGTAGCTCCGCACGGGCGGTCCAGTACACCGGTGCATCCGGGCGGGCCGTCATGGCCCGATCATGCTTCCGTCCGCTGCAACCGGCTCAAGCTGTGGTACAGCCCCTCCGCATCGGCGATCAATTCGTCGTGCGTGCCGCTTTCCACCACGTGGCCCTTGTCCAGGACAAGGATCTTGTCGGCATTTCGGATGGTGCTGAGCCGGTGCGCGATCACGATGCTCGTGCGGCCCACCATCAATGCGTCCAGCGCCTCCTGTACGAGCCTCTCGCTCTCGCTGTCCAGTGCGCTGGTGGCCTCATCCAGGATCAGGATCGCGGGGTCCTTAAGCACCGCACGTGCAATGGCGATGCGCTGGCGCTGCCCACCGCTCACTTGTATGCCACGTTCCCCGACCACGGTATCATATCCTTGCGGGAAGGAGGCGATGAACCCGTGCGCATTGGCTTTGCGGGCGGCGTCCTCCACCTCTTGGATCGTTGCGCCCGGCTTGCCGTAGGCGATGTTCTCGCGGATGGTCCCACCGAACAGGAGCACTTCCTGCGGCACGATGGCCATGCGGTCGCGCAAGGCCGTCAGGTCGTATGCGCGCGCGTCCTTCCCGTCGATGAGCACCGCACCTTCCTCCGGATCGTAGAAGCGCAGTACCAGCGAGGCCAGGGTGCTCTTGCCCGCGCCGCTGGGCCCCACCAGGGCGATGCGTTCCCCGGGTTCGGCCGCGAACGATACATCCCGTAGAACGGGTACATCGGGCCGCGAAGCGTAGTGGAAGGCCACCCGATCGAACGCGATGCGGCCCTGCAACAGGAGTGGTGCCGGCTTCGGACCCAGGCTCACCGCTTCGGCCGCTTCGTCGTGCAGGTCCATCAACCGTTCGGTGGCCCCCACGGCCTTCAACAAGGAGGTGACCTGTTCGGGTAGGCCTGCGATACTGGCGCCGATCATGATGCTGAAGGCCACGAAGCTGGTGATGTCGCCCACGCTCATCAGACCGGCGTCCTTCAGCAGGGCCGCGCGGTACACCACGAAGACCACCACGCCGAACATGCAGAAGATGATGAAGCTGACGAAGCCGCCCCGCCAACGCAGGCTCTTCAAGGCCAGTGCCCGAGCGGCCATCACGCTCGCGCCGTACCGCGCGGTCTCGTGTCCCTCGTTGCTGAAGGCCTTCACGCTCTGGATGCCCTGCAAGGTCTCCTCCACGATCACGTTGCTCTCGGCGATGCGGTCCTGCACCTGCTTGCTCAGCTTGCGGATGTAGCGCCCGAAGAAGACCGCTACCAGCATCACCACCGGCAGGGTGGCCAGCATGGTGATCATCAGCTCGCTGCTCAGGTAGGTGAGCGCCACGATGCACACGCTGATCACCACGAATTGCCGCAGGAATTCGGCCAGTACCGTGGTGAACGTGTCCTGCAACAAGGTGACATCGGCACTGATGCGGCTGTTCAATTCACCCACCCGGCGCTGCGCGAAGAAGGCCATGGGCAGCTTCAATACGTGCGCGTAGGTATCGCGGCGCAGAGCGGTCAGTGCGTTCTCGGTAACGGAACCGAATGTCCAGATGCGCCAGAAGCCGAAGAAGGCCTGCGCGGCGAAGACCAGCAGCAGCAGCTTGAGGATGCTGTGCACATTGCCCAGGTCGTTCACTGGTGCCTGCCAGAACCCCGTGCCGGCCCTGGCGTCGATC
>JAFDZE010000033.1:0-15461 GCA_018267155.1 Bacteroidota bacterium
CGGAAGCGGAGACCCTGCGAGAGCACAAAAAAGTCGTGCAACGGTGATCCAGCCGACCGCGCCTTTGCGCAGCCGGTCCGCGCTTGTAGCGCGGATCGATGAGGTGCGCGCCTCTGGCGCATTCCATGCAGTACGGGAACATCTGCCCTATGGATGCCCGGTCTGCTGGTATCCATTTCCGAGTTCCCGCACCGCCGCCAACGCCATCATCGCACTCCCGATCCGCAACGCCTCCTCGTCGATATCGAAGGTGGGGGTATGCACGTTGCGCGGTGGCGCACCGGGTATGCCTGTGCCCAGCCGGTAGAAGCTGCCGGGCATCGCGTGCGTGTAGAACGCGAAGTCCTCGCTGCCCATGCGGATGTCCATTTCCACCACGTTCCGTTCGCCCACCAGTTCGGCGGCAATGGTCCGCATGCGTTCGGTGAGTGCCGGATCATTCACCAGAACAGGGTATCCTTTCAACACCTTGAGGTCGCACGATCCCCGGTGCTCCGCACAGATCGCTCGCGCACGTTCCGGTAGCCACTGGTGCATGTCGGCGCGTTGCTCCTCGTTGAAGGCCCGCAAGGTTCCCGCCAGCTTCACCACATCGGGCACCACGTTGGTCGCACCGAGCGCCTCCACCTTGCCGAAGGCCAGCAACGACGGTGTTGATGCCGCACCATATCGCTCGGCGAAATCGGCCTTGAGCCGGGGCAGCAGGTGCGCCGTGATCATGATGGGATCGATCAGCTTGGCCGGTTGTGCCGCATGGCCACCTTTACCTTTCACCGTCACGTACAGCTCATCGCTGCTGGCCATGAACGGCCCGGCCCGGAACCCGAGTTTGCCCAGCTCCAACTCAGGGGTGCAATGCTGTCCGATGATCAGCGTTGGGCGCGGGTCGCGCAGCGCATCCTCGTTCAGCACCAACGTGGCACCACCGGGTATTTTTTCTTCGCCCGGTTGGAAAAGCAGGTGTACGGTGCCACTCCAACGATCGCGCAATTCGTGCAGCACGGCACCGGCACCCAGCACCATGGCCGTGTGCGCATCGTGGCCGCATGCGTGCATGACGCCGTCGTTCACGCTGCGGTAGTCGCAGGTGTTCGCCTCTTGGATCGGCAGCGCGTCGATGTCTGCCCGCAAGCAGATGCAACCCTGGCCCGGACCGGCACCCTGGACCATGCCGATGACCCCGGTGCCGGCCACGCCTTCACGCACCCCGATGCCGAGTCCACGCAGTTGCTCTGCGATGTACGCCCCTGTGGTGTGCTCCGCGAAGCTCAGTTCCGGATGCGCGTGCAAGTGCCTGCGCCAGGCGATCATGTCGGCGTGGCGCCGTGCCGTTTCCTCCTTGATCCGCTGGATCATTTGCCGAAGATGAGCTTCAGCGCGGCCAGGATCATCACACCGCCGAAGACCTTCTTCACCGTGTCCGGTGGAAGGCTGAGCGAGAGGCGGCTGCCGGCCCAGGCACCCAGCACGAATGTGCCACCGATGATCAGGGCCGCCTTCCAATCGAGGTTGCCCGCGCGGTGATAATTCCAGACCGCCAGGATGCCCACAGGGAGCAGCAGTACACCTAAACTGGTACCAATGGCCTTGTGCTGGGAGTAGGCCAGGGCCCACATCAGCATGGGCACGATGATGATGCCGCCACCCACGCCCACGAAACCGCTGAGCAGGCCCGCCAGGATGCCGATGGCCACCAGGATCAGCACGGTGACGGGTTCCATCGGTGGCTGGTCAGATGTCAAGGTTCAGGGACAGTTGGAACACGCGCGGCATCTGCCGGCCATCATCGATGCCCCAGGCCCAATCGGCCCGCACGAAATAGCCGAGCAACCGCGTGCGCAGACCGACGCCGTAACTCCATACGATGGGTTCGTGAAGATTCTTGATGGTGATGGTGTACGGTCCGTTGACGATGGTCGTGTTGTTGAACGAGTTGTCCTCGGCGTACGGGTGCGCGCCGGTCCATGCCGTGCCCGCATCGGCGAAGGCCACCACCTGGAAGTTGTTGATGAGGTCGCTGCGGATCGGCCGGTTCATCAGATACCTGAAAATGGGCACGCGCACCTCGGTGTTCGCCACTGCGAAGCTGTTCCCGTTGCGGGTGTTGTACCAGAATCCGCGCATGGGAACGGCCAACGACTGGTAGAAATAGTTCTGCGACCCGTCGATGGGGGTGCTGTTGTTCACCTTGGGGAAGAGCCAGTTGTCCACGCCACCGAGGGTGAAGAGCACGCGGCGCGAACCCAGCGCGGTGGAACCCGCCAAGCGGGTGACCCACGTGAGCTCGCGGTGCAGGCGCATGGCATGGCGCACGTCCAGTCCGAGTACCTGCATATCGGTCCGCTGCCCGTCGATCTGCTTGTAATACTCGCCGAAGACCTTGGCCTTCCAACCGGTCCAGAGGTTCAGCCCGCGTGGTATGCTGCTGTCGAACACGTACTCCAGTTTGCCTCCCACGGTCTGATCATAGGCGTTCGGCTTCCGGAGAGAAAGGTTGTCCGTGCTTTGGATCACCGCGCGATCGTGCCGGTACATGACCGACCCGCGCAAACTGGTCAGCTCGCTGAACGGCCATGTGAGCCTGAACGTGGCCATGTGCGTGTGCAGTTTGGCCAGGCCCGCATTCTCCACCACGCCCTGTATCGCCCGTCGCTGCACGACCAGGTCCTTGTCCAGCCTGTGTCTGATGTTCTGCAGGCGCAGGAAATAGTCGTTGTTGTTCAGGTCGAGTGCGAGGCGGAACCCGCCCGAGATCTTGTAGTCCTCGAACAGGTCGCTCATCGCCATGCGGGTGTAGCCGCTGAGGCCCGGGTTCATGTTCAGGTTGCCCGTGAGCGACTGGTAGAAGCGCCCATCGTAGCTGTTGTCCACCTGGGTGAGCACCTCATCAGTGGCGAAATTCACGTTGTAGTTGCGCTGCTCGGGAAAGGCGAGGCTGGTCACCAGAAGGGTGTCCTTCCCGGCCGGAGCGGGTGTTGCGGCGACCTCGTTGCCGGTACCCTCCGGTATGGTCTCCGGTGGCGGAGCCGGACCTTCGTCGGCGAAGCGGTAGTTGTGGATGTCCACAGCCTGCGCAGTGGTGTCCGGCGGTGGTATCGGGTCGGTCTTGATCACCCGGCTCATGTCATCGGTGACCGCACCGCCCTTGTTGACGATGTTGTTGCCGGGTGCGGGAGCCACCTCGTCATGTCCCGACGGCTCAGGGGCCCCGGTGGTGCGGCCCGTGAAAAAATGATACCTTCCGTCCTTGATCACAAGCTGGGCGAACTCACCACGACCCGATGTCACGTCCTGTTCCATGATGGCGCGCTTCCCCTTGGTGGCGCGCTGTGTCCTGGTGAAGTAGCGGTAATGCACGGTGGTGTCCACGGCCGTGATGGCACTGTCGAAATGCAGCAACCAGCGATCGGCGAGCCCGTCGGCATCGCTCAAACAGGCGTAGTTGACGCTGTCCCATGGTGCGGGTTCACGCTCGTCCACCCCCGGGGTGGTCGTCAGCCGGGTGAGCACGTTGGAACGGTTGCGCAGGTCGTACCTGAAGATGTCGCGGGCCGAGCGCCACCACCGCACATCCGCGTTGGCACGCAAGGTGTCGTCCGGCCGGTCGCTGCTGAAAAGGATGCCCGTACCATCGGCGGTGAACACGGGATCCAGGTCGTCGTACTGGTCATCCGTCAGCTTGTCCTGCCGGTTCCCGATAACGTGGTACAAGTAGAGGTCGGTACGCCCCTCGAGCACACCGCTGAACACCATGGTCTGCCCGTCCGAACCGTATGCCATGCTGAGGATCTTTTCCAGCATGAATACCGGTTTGCGGGTGCGCGAACGGTCGTCGAGCGTGTACGTGGTGAGGTAGAGCTCGCCTTTCTTCTCGGTGGTCCAGGTGAGCGCACGGCTCGTCGGGTGCCAGGCCAGCACCGGCCAGCTCCGGTCAATGATCCGGTCCAGCTTCTTCTCCCCTTTGGCGATGCGGCGGGTCTTGCCCGTGGTACGGTCGTGCAGCCACACCTTGTACTGGCCCGATTCGTTGCTCGTCCACGCCGCGTAGCGCCCGTCGGGGCTCAGTTTGAACTCCGCGTACGTGCGTGCCTTGCGTGTACGCACCTTCAATTCCTCCAGGTCGCGGTCCGCACGCAGACGGTCCTCTTCCATGAACTTGGCGCGGTAGTGGTCCATGCACTCCTGCGTCAACTGCTGGAGGCCGGTGCCCAGCACGTATTTGAAGCCGTTCTCGGGGTTGCGGCTCACGCGGGTCATGTACAGGATGTTGGGGATCACACTCACCCCATAGGTCTCGGCCACGTAGGTCCACACGATCAAGCCCGCGAGCGCGGCATCATCCCCTTCCAACCGGTTGAAACGTTTGAACCGCGTGCCGAGCACACCGTCGCGGATGCGCCCCGCGCTCCGGGCGTCCCACGGCCCGGCGCAGTATGCCACCAACCCCTTGGTGAACCACTCGGGCAGGTTGAGCAGGGTGCTGTTCTTGATCACCTGGCGCCAGTTGCCGCCGTACATCATCTGGTCGATCATCATCTCCGCGATGCCGCTGCGCACCTGCCGTTCCAGCAGTTCGTGATCGCCCTCGTTGTACACGAAGACCTTGGTGCCCACGATGCGCGCCACACCCCCGATATTGTACCGGTCGTCCACCCCGAGACCCACGTTGCTCTGGCGGAAATCACCCAGCGAGTTGTACACCAGGAACTGGATGCGGTCGTCGAGCGTGTAGTCGAAGAAGCGCTCCATCTCCCGCTTGTTGCGGTGCCCGCTGATGGACACGTATCGCGCCACATCGCGGCCACCCTTGTAGAAGTACGTCTCTATATCTTGGAACCGGTAGTATTGCCACAGGAAGTCCTGGTACTGCACACGGTTCTTGCCGTACTCCTGCATGCTGCCGTTATAGAACTGCGCCCGCGCCGGGGCCAGCACGAAGCTGAGCAGGACGAGCAGGACCAATCGGGAAAGGCGATCCTTCGCCACGCCTTGTCGTGTGCCCTGATGCGCGACCTCCCGGTCCGCCCACCCTCGCACGATCGCACCATCGGGCCCTTGCGCGGGCATGCCTGTCCGTACCTTCACCGCGCGAAGTTCATTCATTTCCGGCCGTTTTGCGCATCACCCGTTTCACCTTCAATCCGTTCGATGAGAACACCTGGGTACTGGACAACGGCCGAGAGGCTCTGCTGGTGGACCCGGGCTGTTCGGATGCCGACGAACAGCGCGAACTGGAAAATTGGTTGGCGACCAACCGGTTGACCCCGATACGGCTGCTGCTCACCCATGCCCACCTGGACCACGTGTTGGGTTGTGCGTGGATGCACCGCCGCTTCGGCCTGTTGCCCGAACTCCACCGCGCTGACCTTCCGTTGTTGGACCTGGCCGAACGACAGGGCCTGATTTACGGCATCCCGTGCGAACCGCCACCCGCACCAACGAAGTTCTTCGCACCCGGGGACATCATCACCCTGGGCGATGAACAACTGGAGGTGCTCTTCGTACCGGGCCACGCTCCTGGTCACATCGCGTTCTGGCATCCCGAGCAGCGCTTCGTGATCAGTGGTGATGTCCTCTTCCAGCGCAGTATCGGCCGGACAGACCTGCCCGGAGGCGACATGGATACCTTGATCGCGAGCATCCGCACTGAACTCTTCCCGCTGGGTGATGATGTGAAGGTACACTGTGGGCACGGCCCCGACACCACGATCGGCGAGGAACGGCGGCTGAACCCTTTTTTGCGGTAGGTTCCATTGCACGAACCGGCACGGGCCTGCGCAAAGCGGAAAAGCTACTGCCGCTTGTACTCGGGGTTCACCACCTTGTGCCGCTCGAATTCGTTGTTCTTCACCGGCGGGCATTCCCAGCCCTTGCGCGCACGCAGGAAGAGGAAGCGCACGCTGAGGATGAGCGGACGATAGTCGCTGCTGAACCACTGCAACGCGCCGAAGCGGCCCTCGTCACCGGGCAGCACGCTGAAGACGGGCGTTTCGATGGCAGGGATGAGGATCATTTGTCCGGTGAGCTTGAACCCATATCCCACCTTGAAATGCAACTGGGCCCACCAAGCGGGCGGGAACGACCATCCGGTGAACGATGGGGCCCCGGTGTACTCGTAGCTGCTGCCCAAGCGGTAGTCGGCGTTCGCCCCCAGGGAAAGTTGCACGAACTGGTACGGCCGCGTGTGGATGAAGCGGTTGGCGTTGAAGTGCAGGGTGATCATGCGCTCCGCGAAGGCACCCGTCCCGGCCAGGTCCATGCTGCTGTCCGCACGGGTATATCGGCCGGTGAACGACTCGACCCCGCGCAGGTTCTTGTATGCGATTCCCAGATCCAGGTAGTCCACGATCACAGGATCGCGGGTGAGCCAAGCCAGGCCGGCTTCCAGGTACACGCCAGGTCGTCCATCCGGGTTGTAGGTGGCCACGAGGCTCGTATCGCCCGCGCGGAACACTTCTTCTTCCCTGTCCTTGAAACGCGATAAGGTGTAGGTGACACCCGGCGCCACGTACCAACCGATGCGCCGCGCCTGTCCATCCAACGGGATGATGTCCGGGCGCTTGCGGCCGTAGCGGCCTTGGGCGATCACCAGCACGGGAGCCAGCGTGAGAAGAAGGAACAAGGCTCGCTTCATACCGCGAAATTCAGGTGCGTGCATGCAGAACGCAGACGCTGCGCCAGAAAGTGTCAACGCGGTGATCAACAGGGTGGATGGATCCCCTCAGGGTCCCGACCCTCTCGAACGCACATCACGGTTGCGGAGACCCTGAGGAGGTGTGAACCGATCAACGCTCGGCTATCGCGTCTTCGACGAACGGTTGTCCACCACGGTAACGATGTGGATGATGCCTTCATCCACCCGGTAGACCACTGATGCGTTCCGATGGATGGAGGCCCGGCGGCACCCCGCATAGCCTTCCGAGGCCGGGAAACTGAAGGGGAAGCGCACCACGCGTCGCTCAAACTCTTCGAGGAGATCGAGAAAATGCTTCACCTCCTTCTCCGTCCACTGCGACGCGATGAATGCGGCCATTTCACCGGCGGCCCGATCGGCCTGTGCCGACCACCGTACGCTCAGTTCACCGGCCACGCTTCTTCCAGAATTCCTCGCTGCTCATCGTGCGGCCCTGCTTGATATCATCCAAGCCAAGCTCGATCGAGGCCCGCGCCTCGGGGGAGAGGTCGTCCGCCCAATCGTGGGCTTCGGCACCTCGTTTCAACATGGCCAGCGACTCAAGGATCCCCCGATCCTGCAACCGCTGGATCCACGCTATGAGGTCGTTCTTAAGCGCTTGCGTTTCCATACTGGAGGTCGTTGGTGTCCTCAAAGGTAGTGTTTCACGCACCTGAGCACCGTGAGCTTGTTGTCGCTCGGTGGATCCAGGCTGAAGCGGACGATGAAGGACACGGTTCTGAGCCTATCCTCCAGCGGGGGTTACGCGATACGCTTTCAGCGAAGCCCGCAACCGCGTGCGGGCTTCTTCCGCGCCCATCACACGACCCGCTTTGAAATCCTCTTCGGCAAGGTCCAGCCGCTCCGTCAATGCCCGCTTCTGCCTGTCGTCCAAGGCCGGATAGGTAAGCAGGTCATGGATGCGTTGAAGGGCTTTGGTGCCCGTCTTGGCGTCCACCAACGACTTGATCTTCTTCTTCAGTGCGGCTGTGGTCAAGGCTTCCAGCGGTGATCAAAGATAATCCTTGCGCCTGCTCGTGACTCACGAGGTGGACCCTTATGAACGTGCAGGAGCAGCTTGTGGCGCCTCAGGGTCCCGACCATCTCGAACGCACATCACGGTTGCGGAGACCCTGAGGAAGTGTAGTTCACGCATCACACAGTCGCCTCCAACATCCCCATCACCCTCTTCACCACCTCGGCACTCTCCCACTTCTCCTCGATCCCGGGTATGGCCAGCACCTCCTCCATGATCCGGTCGTGCCGCAGCCCTTCCTTCCACGCATCCTTGTAAGCGATGTCGCTGAACTTCACCTGGCTGTACAGGGGCAACCACTTGTCGGGGTGGCGCTGCTGCAGGTGGCCCTCGATCTTCTTGCGCAGCAGGAACTTCGGATCGGCCACCAGGTCGCGCATCTCCACGAAGTTGCGCAAGCTCAGGTCGGCGATGGCATCGCCGTTGGGTTTGCGCTCGGCGGCGTAACGCGTCAGCACCTCGGCCCAGTTGTCGTCGCCGTACTCGTTCAGCAGATCGTTCAGCACCTTGCAGTCCTCGTAGCCGGCGTTCATGCCCTCACCATAGAACGGGACGATGGCGTGCGCCGCATCGCCGATCAAGGCCACCCTCCCGTTGACCTGCCAGGGTGCGCAACGGATGATCACGAGCGAACTCTGCGGGTTCCGCAGATACTGGTCCACGATGTCGGGCGCGATGGGGATGGCGTCGGGGAAGTGTTCGCCGAAGAACCGCCGCGCCTGCTCCCCGGTCCGCACGACATCGAAGCCGGGCGCCTGGTCGGTGTGCGTGTTGGGCATGAACAATGTACCCGTGAATCCGCCGTCCTGGTTGGCCAGGCCCATCATCATGAAGAACCTGCGCGGCCAGATGTGCAGGCAATGCGGATCCATCTTCGGGGTGCCATCGGCGTTGGCCGGAAAGGCGATCTCCTTGTAGTCGTGCTCGATGTACTCCTGACTGTACGTGAAGCGGCCCAGCATCATCTTCTGGCGTACGGCGCTGAAGGCACCGTCGCTGCCAAAGACCACATCGGCCTCCTCCAGCACCCGTTCGCCCCCGTGTTCAAATACACATTCACCGGTATGAAGGTCCACATCGACGCACTTGTGGTCGAAGTGCAGCTCCACATTCGGCAGTTTCTCGGCTTCGCTGAGCAGACGCCGGTTCAATTCGCCGCGCGATACCGAGAAGATCGCCCGGTTGTCGATGCTGTACGGAACACGGTTGAGCCTCCCGTCGCGATCGTGGGTCATGCGCGCGTACACCGGCACCGTGATGGCCCGCACGGCCTCCTCCACCCCGGCGGCGCGCAAGGCCGTCCAACCCCTGTGCGAGACCACCAGGTTGATACTGCGTCCCGCGTACACATCGGTCCTGCGCGGATCGCCACGCCGATCGAACACCTTCACCGCATGCCCGCGTTTCGCCAGGAACACCGCGAGAAGGCCGCCCACCAACCCACCGCCGACGATCGTGATCCTGCTCATGAACGCAGCGCATTGTCCAGGATGCCGCCGAAACGGAAAACATCCTCAAAACTGTTGTATAGCGGCACCGGTGCCATGCGGATGACGCCCGCCCTGAGCGATGTCGACGGATCGGGTTCGCGCCAGTCGACCACCACACCATTCCTCGTGAGCGTATCGAACAGGGCGCGCCCGTTCTCGCGGACGAGCAAACTGAGCTGGCAGCCGCGCTGTGCCGGATCATCGGGCGTGATGATGGTGAAGGGATCCCCGTGCGCGGCAGAAATGGTCTTGAGCACGAACGCGAGGTAGCCCGTGAGCTCTTCGCTCTTCGCGCGGAGCGCATCCATGCCCGCCCGATCGAAGAGATCCAGCGCCGCACGATGCACGGCCATGCTGAAGACCGGTGCGTTGCTCAGCTGCCACGCCTCGGCACTGGCCATGGGCTTGAACTCCGGCTCCATCAGGAAGCGCTCATTCTTGTCGTGGCCCCACCAGCCCGCGAAGCGCGGAAGCTTCTCCCGGTGGTGACGCTCGTGAACGAAAGCGCCGGCCACGCTGCCCGGACCGCTGTTCAGGTATTTATAGCTGCACCAGCACGCGAAATCCGTGTTCCAACCGTGCAGGTCGAGCTTGAGGTTGCCCGCCGCGTGCGCCAGATCGAAGCCGACCACCGCGCCCGCCCGGTGACCCGCATCGGTGATGGCCTGCATATCGAAGGCCTGCCCGGTCAGGAAGTTCACACCGCCGAAACACACAAGTGCGAGTTCATCGCCCAACTCCCCGATCCGCTTCACGATGTCCTCGGTACGCAGCGTGTGTTCGCCTGCGCGCGGCTTCATGCTCACCACCGTGTCCTTCGGGTCCAGGCCATGGAATTCCACCTGCGAATGGAATGCGTACGTGTCGCTGGGAAAGGGCCGCTCCTCGCACAGGATCCGCACTCGCTTACCTGCGGGTCGGTAGAACGATACCAGCAACAGGTGCAGGTTCGTGGTCAGGCCGTTCATGGCCACCACTTCCGTGGGTTCGGCGCCCACGATGCGTGCGAGGCTTTCGCTGAAGAACTCGTGGTAGGGATACCACGGGTGCTTGGCCTGGAAGTGCGCTTCCACCCCGTACCGCGCCCAATCGTCGAGCTCCTGCTTCAGCGCCGCCGCCGCACCCTTGGGTTGCAGCCCGAGCGAGTTGCCGGTGAAGTAGATGACGGGGTTCCCGTTGTGTTGCGGGAACAGGAATTCGTCGCGGAAGGAGCGCAGGGGATCGGCGGCATCGCGTTCCCGGGCATGGGCCAGCGTGTTCTGGTGGGTCTGGGGCATCTGCGGCCGAAAGTAGCAGGCCGGTGGACGCGGTGCCACACGTGGAACAAGGGACGCTGGCACCGGTGCACCACTCACACCAACGTGCCGATCCACGCGCACAGGGGGATCAGGATCATCACCCCGTCCACGTACAGGGCATAGTAGATCGGATCGCGCACGGGCCTGGCACGCAGGGTGAGCCCGAGCGCCACAACGTAGGCCACCAACAGGCTCCATACGGCGTTCGGATAGCCCAAGGTGCGCAGGAAGATCACCTCGTACAGTGCGGAACACAGGAGCAGGACGGATGCGATGACCTTTGCACCGCGTATGCCGAAGACCTGGGGCATGGTGCGTAGCGCAGGGTCGTCGGTGAGTGAATCGCGGATGTCGAAGACCACGGTGAGCGCCATGACCAGTGGCAGTCGCATGCACGCGAAGGCGAGGATGGCCCCCGGGGCGTGATCGAAAAGATCCAAACGCATCGGTACGGCACTGCACACGATCACCCAAAGGCCGGGGATCAACAGCACCTTCAGGAAGGGAATGGATCGCAGGCCGAAGCCCCGACCTGTGCCCGATGTGAAAGGCGTGAGGTACAGGAGCGCCATGGCCACCACGGGCAGCAGCCAATGCCAGAGTGAGCGCCACAGCGGCCACATCAGGAGGAACGCGGCCGACCCGGCAACGCCCACGAGCGCGGTGATGAGCTTGCGCTGCTCCTTGTACCAGATCAAGTTCAGGTAGCGACCGGCCTCGGGGCTGTTCACGCGTGCCAGGCGCATGGTGGCATAGCCCGCGAAGGTGCCGAGGGCGGCGGCCGTGGTGTAGCGCCACAGCTCCGGCGCCTCGTGCAGGAAGAGGCCTGTCCACAGGATCTGGGCCACCACGGCCAGCACCAACCAGAGGTGACCGTAGATCAGCCACTGGAGTACCGGGTGGCGGATGTTCGACGGGGTGTCCCGGTCCGACTCCATCATCATCGGTATTTCACGAATCGTTCTGCCCGGACTCGCCGTGAGGTGTGATCGAAGAAGCGCACCACATAAATGCCGCTGGCGAGGTGGTCCGTTGCGATCAACGGACCCCACCATCCGCTTTGGAACACCACTCGGCCAGATAGCTCAACAATAAACACCTCACCCTGGGTCCCGGGCGGCAGCGCCACGATCAACCGGTCCGTGACCGGATCCCATGACAGGGACAGGCTCGTCCCCTCCTCCGCCTCGGCAATCGCTTGGAACACTTCCTCGGACAGGTAGCCCCCGCCATGGGGGCCCGAATATCCCAGGCTGTCGCCCGGTGCGAAGGTCCAGATGTGCGCGATGTCCACCGGCCAGCCGGGCCGTACAAAACGCCTCATCCAGCGCACATGTGGGACCGTATCGTTACCTGGTGACATGTACGTCGTATCGAGTTCCCGGATGGCGAGCACGCCGGGAACCGTTCCCCACGGCAGTTCCAGCATTCCGTAGCCATCCACCGTGTCGTGCCTGACCCCCGTAATGTGGTGTCCGGACAATGGCCATGTCCACGCGAGCTGGTCGCTCCACGAGGTCATATAGGTACAGGGCCAAACCATGGACCGGACCACTGTCCCATACACTACGCTCTGGTCCGGCACCTCGTAACAATAGCCCATGGAGAACACACTTTCACCGGTGATGGAGTCGAATTCCGTGCGGGATCCCGGGAAACGCATGGCCACGTCCGCCCCGGGGAAGCTGTCCGTGCATGCGCTGGATCCCGGATCGATGATGTCCAGCGTCCCGCTGTCCACATTCAGCACAGTGGACAAGTGCCACACGGCATCAGGCCCAGTGATCTGCCAGTTCAACTGGAACAGCCCTGCATAGGGCATACATTCCACGTAGGGATATGACATGCCCACCGCAGGCGCATCGGTGGATGCGATCACCGGCTGTGCCCCGGCACGGAACGCGAAGACACTGACGACCAGGGCTACCAGTGGTACCGCGTTGTTCGGTGAGGGCATGGTGGCTGCGGATGTTCCCGGGGTTCCCTTGAAACGGCCCAACGATCATCGCCACCCCTTCAGTATCCCGACGGGCGGTTCGGGTTGATGATCACCTGGCGCACGAAAATCCCCACCCCGACACCCAGGGCCGTGGCGATCAGGCTGCGGATCACCCGTTTGGGACGGCCCACCGCCGCGTAGCCCATGGCGTAATGCGGGTCGCCCTCCATGCCGGGATCAGTGATGGATCCGCGTGTCACATTCACCCGGGGCCAGGCCATCAGGCCGGCGTATGCCGGCGGGATCAGCAGCGAGTTCACCTCCAGGTCCAGCGCGATCACGGTGCCGGCCCCCAAGAGGAAGCCGCCGATCATGGGCGCCCACGGTTTGTAGCCCTTGCGCGCGTCCCGCTCCCCGTTCATGTACCAGCGCATCTGTTGGATACTCAAGTCGTTGCCGAAGACCGTGTCCATGAAGTACCATATCCGCTCATGGCCCAGGCTGTCGGTCACGCTGAACACGTCCTCCGTGGGTTCGGCGCGTTCACGCGGACGGAGGCCCCGGGGCTGCTGATAACGGATCTCCAGGCTGCTCTGGCCAAGGACCCGACCCTCGATCACCTTGCCGTTCATCAAGTTGATCCGGTCCTGGGCGGATGAGGGCATCATGATGAACAACAACAGGAGCAGCGAACAAGAACGCATGCGGCGAAGATGCGGCAAATCGACCGAGCATCCTTCCGACCGGTCCTGCTGATCGTCACCGGAAGCGGCGTCATCACCCGGCTATCTTCGCACCCCCGAAAGCACCATCCCAACATGAACGTGGTCACGTACCAGGAGCGCCACATCGGCCCGAACCCGCAGGAAACCGCCGCGATGCTGAAGGCCATCGGCGTGTCGTCCTTGGATGAACTGATCAAGCGGACCGTACCGCAAGGCATCCGGTCGAAGCAGGCCCTCGATGTGGGCCCGGCCATGACCGAACGCGAGCACTTGGACAACATGCGCGCACTCGGTGCGAAGAACAAGGTCTTCCGCAGTTACATCGGCCTGGGCTACAGCGGCACGGTGCTGCCCCCGCCCATCCAGCGCAACATCTTCGAGAACCCGGGGTGGTACACGGCCTACACCCCGTACCAGGCCGAGATCTCCCAGGGTCGACTGGAGGCGCTCCTGAACTTCCAGACGATGTGCAGCGACCTCACCGGCCTGCCCATCGCCAACGCATCGCTGCTGGACGAGGCCACCGCGATCGCCGAGGCCATGCACATGCTCTACGCGGCACGGCCCAAGGAACTGAACAACGCCCACAAGTTCTTCGCCGACAAGAACCTTTTCCCGCAGAACATCGATGTGCTCCGCACGCGTTGCGCACCGGTAGGCGTGGAACTGGTCGTGGGCGATGTGAAGGACTTCCAACCGACGGACGGCTACTTCGGCCTCGCCCTGCAGTACCCGGCGATGGACGGCAGCGTGAATGACTACCGAGATGTGGTGAGCAAAGCCAAGGCGGCCGGGGTGCGCACCGCGGTGTGCGCCGACCTGCTCGCGCTGGTGCTGCTCGTGCCCCCGGGCGAGTGGGGCGCCGATGTGTGCGTGGGCAACAGCCAGCGCTTCGGTGTTCCCATGGGCTACGGTGGGCCGCACGCGGCCTTCTTCTGCTGCACCGAGGAATACAAGCGCCTGATCCCGGGCCGCATCATCGGCGTGAGCCAGGACCGGCGCGGGAAACAAGGCCTGCGCATGGCCCTGCAAACACGCGAGCAGCACATCCGCCGCGACAAGGCCACCAGCAACATCTGCACGGCGCAGGCCCTGTTGGCCGTGATGGCCGGCATGTACGCGGTGTACCACGGGCCCGACGGGCTCAAGCGCATCGCCCGCAACGTGCATGCCCACACCCGCAACGTGGCAGAAGCCGCCAGGGCGTTGGGATATACCGTGGCCAACAGTGGCTATTTCGACACGATCACGCTCTCCGGCGTGCAGGATGTGAAGAAGGTACGGGCAGCCGCGGAGAAGCGCGGTATCAATTTCCGTTACGACGGGAACAACGTGGGCATCGCCCTCGACGAGACCGTGCGTGCCGGTGATGTGGTCGATGTGGTCGCATCGCTGGCCGAGGCGATCGGCGTGAAGGCCCCCGCCGCGATCGGCAACGGGGCGACCATGTGCGTACCCGCCGGTCTGCAGCGCACCAGCGCCTTCCTCACGCACCCGATCTTCAACACGTACCACACCGAACTGGAGTTGCAGCGGTACATCAAACGGCTCGAGAACAAGGATTTCTCCCTGATGCACGGCATGATACCTCTGGGTTCATGCACCATGAAGCTGAACGCGGCGAGCACCCTGATCCCCCTGTCGTGGCCCGAGTGGGCCGGGCTCCATCCCTTCGCTCCGGTGGATCAGGCCCAGGGGTACCAGGATCTCATCCGTCAGCTCAGCGATGCGCTGGCGAAGATCACCGGCTTCACGGCCGTGAGCCTGCAACCGAACAGCGGCGCCCAGGGTGAATATACCGGACTTCTGGTCATACGCGCCTACCACGAGGCGCACGGGGACCACCAGCGCAACGTCGCGCTCATCCCCAGCAGCGCGCACGGCACCAACCCCGCCAGCGCGGCCATGGTGGGCATGAACATCGTGGTGGTGAAGGCCGATGCGGAAGGGCATGTGGACATGGCCGACCTGAAAGCCAAGGCCGAACAGTACAAGGACACGCTGAGCTGCCTGATGATCACCTACCCGAGCACCCACGGCGTGTATGAGGAGACGATCCAGGAGATCACCGGCACCATCCACGCCAACGGCGGCCTGGTGTACATGGACGGCGCGAACATGAACGCGCAGGTGGGCCTGACCAGCCCGGGCGGGATCGGTGCGGACGTGTGCCACCTCAACCTGCACAAGACCTTCGCCATCCCGCACGGTGGCGGCGGCCCCGGCATGGGCCCCATCTGCGTGAACGACAAGCTCAAGCCCTTCCTGCCCGGCCATCCGGTGATCACCACCGGTGGTGA